>JBAUIL010000109.1:0-2795 GCA_049682915.1 Ahrensia sp.
GCGCAGCCACCATAGCGTTTCAACATTGTGGTTGAGCGTCGGGCGGCCAAACAAACCCACTTCAGCAATATAAGGCGGGCGGTGGCGCGGCAGGCCGCGCTTGCCCTCAATGCTCTCGATCATCGCACTTTCTTCGCCGCAAATATAAGCGCCCGCACCACGCCGCAATTCGATGAAGCCCGGCTCAATCAATTCTGCTTCTTCCAGCGCGGCGATCTCCGCGCGCAGAATTTCCAGCACCGCGGGATATTCATCGCGCATGTAGAGATAGATGCGCTCCGCCTCCACCGCATGCGCTGCAATCAACGCGCCCTCAAACATCCGGTGCGGATCGCTTTCCAGATAGTGCCGGTCTTTGAATGTGCCCGGCTCACCCTCATCACCATTAATCGTCATCAGCCGTGGACCGGGATAAGATTTCACAAATCCCCATTTTTTGCCCGCCGGAAAGCCAGCACCGCCTAGGCCGCGCAAGCCTGCATCGCCAAGAACTGAGGTCAGTTGATCAAAACTCAGCGCGCCCGAACGCACCGTTTCCAGTGCCTGATAGCCACCCTGTTCTTGATAGGCGTAAAGATTGATGTAGGCTGGCACCAGCGCATCGAACTCGCCCTCGTTAGCCATTTCCAGAATGCGACCGGCTTCGCCATGGTCCACTTCGCGGTTGCCCACCCGCGCTGCCGGCGCGGTGGCACAGCGGCCCATGCAGGGCGCGCGCAGTACCCGCACATGGTCCGGATTGGCACCCTGCTCTAGCTCGGCAATCAGGTTTTCCGCGCCTGCCATCATGCATGACAGCGAGTCGCACACCCGGATGGTCAGCGGCGCGGGGCGCTCTTCACCCTCGCGCACCACATCGAAATGGTCGTAAAAAGACGCCACCTCATACACTTCCGCCTGGCTCAACTTCATCTCTTCAGCCAAGGCGCGCAGATGAGCTGCTGGCAAGCAGCCATTGCGGTCTTGGATCAGATGCAGAAACTCGATCAATAAATCGCGCTTGCGCGGGCGGTCGCCCAACGCATTTTGCACTTCCAACAAGACAGCCTCGTCCAATTGCCGCCCCTTGGGCAGGTGCGATTTTCGGCGTTTACGGCTTGGGTCGATTTGGTTCATGACGTTCTCCTGCCCTTACCTAGCATTCCTTATCGCTGCGACTAGCCTTTAAGCGTCATCCATGGTCGCCCCACCGAAGCCAGCCCAAATAAAGCACCCATGTCGCTATGGTCTTACCCGTGGTCGAAGAAATGATTGTCGCGCGCGCGACAAAGCGTCAATCTTGCTCATCGGGAGAACACCATGAGCGATCAGATAGCACCGGCAACAGGCGCTCGGAGTGGGCGCGGTGGAAGAGGCGGGCGTAGCGGCAACGCGCGGCGCGGCGGCGGCGCCATCAAGCAGCTGCCATGGGAAATCCCTGTCAATCCCGATGCCCCGACGGAGCCTTTGCCACCCGAAGGCGTTGAGGCCGTTCATAACGCGACCATGCAAATTCTCGAAGAAGTTGGCGTTGTTTTTCTGAACCATGAAGCAATCGAGATTTTTCGTAAAAATGGCTGTCTGGTCGACCGCGAAAACAAAGATGGTGCGCGCGTCCGGTTTGGCCGCGAGTACATCATGGAAAAGATCGCGCTCGCGCCTGCCAGTTTCACCATCACCCCGCGCAACCCCGACAAAAAAATCATCATTGGCGACCGCCGCATGGTGTTTGGCAACATCTCTTCGCCTCCCAACTATTCGACACTGGACGAAGGCCGCAAAACCGGCACACGCAAAGCCTATCAGGACCTGCTCAAGCTCAGCCAATATTTCAACTGTATTCATTTCGTCGGCGGCTATCCGGTGGAGCCAATGGATATCCACCCATCCATCCGGCATCTTGATTGCCTGTATGACAAGCTGACCCTGACCGACAAAGTGGCGCACGCCTATTCGCTTGGCACCGAGCGCGTTGAAGATGTGATGGAGATGGTGCGCATCGCCGGTGGTCTGACCCACGAGCAATTTGACGCCACGCCGCGCATGTATACCAACATCAATTCCACCTCGCCTTTAAAGCATGACTGGCCGATGATCGACGGCATGATGCGGCTGGCGCGGCGCGGCCAACCCACCATAGTCACACCGTTTACACTAGCAGGCGCGATGAGCCCGATCACGCTGGCGGGCACTGTTGCACAATCCATGGCCGAAAGCCTGTGTGCCATTGCGCTGATCCAAACCATCAATCCCGGCTGCCCCTGCGCTGTGGGTACGTTCTCGTCCAATGTGGACATGAAAACCGGCGCGCCCGCCTTTGGCACACCGGACTATATGCGCACCACGCAAATGACCGGCCAGATGGCGCGCTATTACAATCTGCCGTTGCGCGCCTCCAACACCTGCGCGGCCAATGCGCCCGACAACCAAGCCACATGGGAAAGCACCCACTCGCTGTGGGCCGCAGTCTCATCCGGCGTCAACATGGTCTACCACGCCGCCGGCTGGCTGGAGGGCGGCCTGTGCGCATCATTTGAAAAATTCGTCATCGACTGCGAGCAGCTCCAGCAAATGACCTGGTACATGCGCGGCGTTAAATGGGATGCCGACGAACTGGCTGTCGACGCCATCAAAGAGGTCGGCAATGACGGCCACTTCTTCGGCATTCAACACACCCAGGACCGCTACACCGATGCTTTCTATGAGCCGTTTCTGTCGGATTGGTCCAACTTTGAAAACTGGCAAGATCGCGGTTCGGTGACGACTGTGGAACGCGCAAACAAAGTGTGGAAGGCTATTTTGGAAGAATTTGAAGC
>JBAUIL010000110.1:0-14863 GCA_049682915.1 Ahrensia sp.
CTATATTTAGCGAAAGTGCACTACGATTGAGGCTTTCGCCTTCACACCACCGATGGTGCAAGGAATATGCCGAGTGCGGTCACAGCAAGCAGTTCGCCCATCACAATCAAGGCGGCAAAGCCTGCGCTGCATTGTAATGACTGCCGCGTGATGCGCACAAATGCCCAGACGATCACAACCAGCATGATGATCAACAGCAGGGTTCCCGGTCCGGCATCGGCGCCAAACATGCTCGGGATGAAAGCGAACGCCATCGCATAGTTGAACAGCAGCGTCGTCCAGTTGCGCGCGACCACAAAATGCGTAAGCCGCCGGGTGTAGCCTAACTGACCCAACACCAGCACCAGCACCGCGATCAGGACCAGCCAGACGCCGATATCGAATGCCGCGTCATAGGCAATGCGAAGTCCCATCGAACGCTCAACCGGCACATATTCCGGCGACCGCGCACTGATGACCCACATGAAAAACAGCGCCGGAAGCGAGTACAGTATCGCCGCAAAGGAGCGCCAAAATCCATCCTCGGTAATGTCCATCGCGTCGACCGCATTATCATCGCCCTTCAGAGCGTTGATGATGCATTCAAGATGATAAAAGACGTAGTCCGTACCGACCATTATGCGCCCTGTGCGGCAAACCAGTCCGCGATGAATTGCTGGTAGATTTGCGTCAGCGTTTCAAGGTCTTCTAGCGCCACACGCTCATCCACCATGTGCATGGTTTGCCCCACCAGACCGAATTCGACAACTGGACAATAATCCTTGATGTAGCGCGCATCCGATGTGCCGCCACCGGTTGATAGTTTCGGCGTGCGTTTGGTCACCGTTTCCACACTCGCCGTCATGGTGGAAATCAACGCATCATCACGAGTGAGAAACACATGGCTCGGCGGCTCTTTCCACTCAAGGGTGTAGCGCGCGCCCTCCGTGTTGTTGCCGCGCAGGCTCATATCGGCTGCAGCGATGTCCAGCCGCCGGATGATCTCCGCCTTCAGGCTATCGGCGGTCCAGGTGTCGTTGAACCGGATGTTGAAGGTCGCGGTCGCTTGCGACGCGATGACATTGGTTGCGCTGTTGCCGACATCAATGGTGGTTACTTCCACATTGGTCGGTTGAAAATTCTCGGTGCCTTCATCCAGCACCGGTAGCAGCAGCGCGTTGACGAGCGCCGTCATGCCACGAACCGGATTGTCGGCTAGGTGAGGATAGGCCGCATGGCCCTGTTTGCCATGCACGGTGATGGTTGCCGACAACGAACCGCGCCGGCCGATCTTGATCATGTCACCCATCGCGTCGGGATTGGTCGGCTCACCCAGCACGCATGCGTCCCATGTTTCGCCCTTGGCGGCGGCCCATTCCAAAAGCTTCACCGAGCCATTGATGGCCGGGCCTTCCTCGTCACCGGTGATCAGAAAAGACACACTGCCGGGCAGGCTGCCGTTTTGCTCAAGCGTGCGTGCCACGGCGGCGACAAAGCATGCAATGCCGCCCTTCATATCCACCGCGCCGCGCCCATACATCATGCCATTGTCGATCGCCGCAGAAAACGGCGGATGCGTCCAGGCGCTCTCGTCACCCACCGGCACAACATCAGTGTGACCCGCAAACATCAGATGTGGCCCGTTGGCGGAACGGCGCGCATACAGATTGTCGATGTCGGGCGTGCCGTCTTCAGAAAAAACAGCGCGCTGCGTGCCAAAGCCCATCGGCTTCAGCATGTCTTCCATCGCGCTCAGCGCGCCGCCTTCGGCAGGCGTGACCGAGGGGCACTGAATGAGGGTCGCGAGATTAGCGGCGGGATCGGTCGGAAGGTTTGTCATGGCTTAGGCTTAGCCAACAATGAAGCGGCTGTCACGCCTTTGGGAAGGGCGGCGGGCCGTGTCTGTTTGTCACTTGCTTGGACGGCATGAAGGCCAGAAACAGCCATGCGAAATAAGCGATGCCGGGTATAATTAAAACCACTGCTAAAGCAGCGGGTAAATCAAGATCATGCAACCGCTTCACCGCCAATGCGAGCAACGCCCAAATGGACGCAAAGAAGGCCGCCAACGCCACCAGCCCGAAAAGCGCAACGCCCGCACCGTCAGCTACCATTTCGCCGGTGCTGGCCGCCGGTTCCGCATAGCGCACCGAGTAAGCCAGCAAGGCGCTGTTCAAAAGCAGCATGCCCAAGCCCGCCAGCAAAAAAGACTTCCGCCCGATCCGGCCCTTAAAGCCGAATAAAACCCATCGGATGGTCAAGGGGTGATCGGGCGTGGTCATTGATCAATCCCGCAGCAGTTCGTTGATGCCGGTTTTGGAGCGGGTTTGCTCGTCGACGGTTTTCACGATCACTGCGCAATAGAGGTTCGGGCCGGGTGCGCCATTGCCCATCGGCTTGGATGGCATAGAGCCTGCAACGACGACGGAATAAGGTGGTACTTCACCATAGCTGATTTCGCCCGTGGCGCGGTTGACGATCTTGGTCGACTTACCGATGAACACGCCCATGCCGAGCACCGAGCCTTCGCGCACAATACAGCCTTCAACAACCTCGGAGCGCGCGCCGATGAAACAATTGTCTTCGATAATGGTCGGGCCGGCCTGCATCGGTTCCAGCACGCCGCCAATGCCGACGCCCCCCGACAGGTGCACATTCTTGCCGATTTGCGCGCAAGAGCCGACAGTCGCCCAACCATCGACCATGGTGCCGTCATCGACATAGGCGCCGAGATTCACAAAAGACGGCATCAGCACGACGTTTTTACCGATATAGGCAGAGCGCCGTGCGATAGAGCCGGGAACCGCCCGCAATTGCGCCTGTTCAAATTCATTAGCGGTCCAGCCGTCAAATTTCGATGGCACCTTGTCCCACCATACCGCATCACCGGGACCACCTTTGATGATGTCCATCGGGTTGAGTCGGAATGACAGGAGTACCGCCTTTTTCAGCCATTGGTGCACGGTCCAATTGCCGTCGTCACCGCGCGAAGCAACCCGCGCCTGGCCGCTGTCGAGCAGGTTCAGCGCATGGTCAACGGCGTCGCGGATTTCGCCTTTTGTGTCGGTGGAAATGGTATCGCGATTGTCGAACGCGGCTTCAATTGTTGCTTCAAGCTGGGTGAGGTCGGTGGTCGACATGGGTATGCGCCTTTATGTGGTGGCCGGTGCCAGAGCACCAATCGTTGCAGTTAACGCCCAGATAGGGGATGGCGGGGTATAAGGTCAATTCTTTGCCATCCGTTTTCGGGAGTATTCATATGAAAGCCAAGCGCCCAGCCGATATTTGGGATCCGCTCGTCCGCTCAACCCAGGACATCGCGCGCGTCAAAGAGGTGCCTGATACGCCGCAAACCCGTGCGCCCGCCTATCGCTTGGCTTTTGATGATCAGGATTTTCTGTGTCGCGAAGAGCTGCGGCCGGTTCGGCTTCAACTTGAACTGTTGAAGCCGGAATTGATGCTCGAAGAAGCGGGCATCAAATCCACAGTCGTCATGTTTGGTGGTGCCCGCATTCCAGAGCCGGGCGGCGAAGCCTGGGCGGCCAAGAACGACGTGCAGAAAAAGAACCTCGAAGCCAACGCGAAATACTACGAAGAAGCGCGTGAATTTGCGCGCATCTGCGGGCGCTACTCATTGACGACGGACGGCAAGGAAATGGTGATTGTTACCGGTGGCGGCCCCGGCGTGATGGAAGCGGGCAACCGTGGCACCCATGATGTCGGCGCGCGGTCCATCGGCCTCAACATTGTGCTGGAGCACGAGCAGGCACCCAACCCCTATGTCACACCGGAGCTTTGCTTCAACTTCCACTATTTCGCGATCCGAAAGATGCACTTCCTGCTGCGCGCAAAGGCAATTACCGTGTTTCCGGGCGGCTTTGGTACGATGGATGAATTGTTTGAGGCGCTGACACTCATCCAGACGGGCCGCATGGAAAAAGTGCCGTTCATCCTGTTTGGCAAAGCGTTCTGGGAAGGTGCGATCAATCTTGAATTTCTGGCCGAGCAAGGCACGATTTCGCCAGATGATCCCGAGATGTTCAAGGTCGTCGATACCGCGCAGGAAGCGTGGGACGTGATCGCTCAATTCTACGGGCTGTGAAACTTTCGCAGGTCTGGCGTGTTGATCTTGAAAGGAGACTAGCATGCCCGTTTCTAAACAGCTTCAATCAGACCTCAGCGGTGACGATATCATCCGCGACAACCAAATGCAGCGCGACACGGCTTCCAAACAAGAAGCCGTTGCCGCCGACAAACGCGCCAAGACGGATAATCAAGTCGAGCCTGGCGAAAGCCTGAGCGAGTTGGGCCGACGTAAAAAAGCAGCACCGCGCGATGCGGGTCACAACTGATCGTGCTTAGGGCGTGATCGCGCGCAAAAAAGCGCCGATATCGTCGGTCACATAGTCAACCGCATCGTCGACATCATCGCGCTCCCAAATCTCTGAGAACGTGGCCTCAAAATTATGGGGGACGATCAGCACAGTCGTCATGCCCAGTGATTTCGGCACCGTCAGGTTGCGTGCCAAGTCTTCAAACATGATTGCGTTTTCGCAATCAATCCGGTGCAGCGAACGAAACTTGTCATAGGTTTCATGGGCAGGCTTGGGCACCAGATCAGCAGCAACGATGTCAAAAATCTCATCGAAATGATCGAGAATGCCCAGTTGCGTGGCGGTGCGCTTGGCGTGGCCTGTGTCGCCATTGGTAAAGATGAACTTGCGGCCCGGCAGCGCCTTGATGGCATCGCCCAGTGCAGGATCAGGCGCAAGCCAAGAATAATCGATGTCGTGAACCTTCTCCAGAAAATCGTCCGGGTTTACATCATGCTTTGCGATCAGGCCGGCCAGCGTCGTGCCGAATTCCTTGTAGTACTGTTTTTGCACCATGCGCGCCTCGTCCTTGGGCACTTGCAGCAGCTTTGACACATAATCAGTCATCGCCCAGTCAATCTGCGAAAACAGGTTGGAGTGGTGCGGGTAAAGCGTATTGTCGAGATCAAACACCCAGTCTCTGATATGGGCGAAATCGGCGGGGTTCGGTATCTTGTTCATACGGCGTCCTTGCGCATTGGCGTGCTAAAGCAATTCCGGTTGGGTTGGATCGACTAGGTCCTGACCCTAGAGTATCAGCAAACGCGTTTGAGCGTAGCGAAAGGCAGCGATTGCTGATTCAACTAAAACCGGAAATGCTCTACCTGAAACATGTAGCGCCAAAAACAGTACTGAACAGCTTCAAAACAACGCCAGCGAGCACCAAACGGCATGGAACTGTGGATACCGATCACCATTGGCGCGGCCTTTGTGCAAAACATCCGCTCCAGTCTGCAAAAACATCTGCGCGGCACCATGGGCACGGCAGGCGCTACCTTCGTGCGCTTCGGCTTTGGGGTGCCCTTTGCGCTTTTGTTTCTGGGGCTGTCGCTTCACGCTACTGCGTCGTCGCTGCCCTCACTGAATGTCAACTTTGTCGGCTGGATTGTCCTCGCCGCACTCAGCCAAATCATCGCTCAGGTCTTGCTGATTATCCTGTTTACGCGTCGCAACTTCGCGGTTGGTTCAGCCTATGTGCGCACCGAGCCGGTGCTGGCTGCGGCATTCGGCGTTGCACTGTTGGCTGAAACGCCAAGCCTAGCCGTCATGGCCGCTATCGCGGTTTCGCTTGCCGGTGTGCTGCTGATTTCGCTGGCAGAAAACAAGATGAGCCCACGCGCTGTGATTGGCGGACTTTTTAGCAACGCGGCGGCGCTTGGTTTGGGTTCAGCCGCTATTTTCGGCTTGGCGGCTGTTTCTTTCCGCGCCGCGTCATTGTCCTTGGGCGGTCCGAACTTTCTGGTGCAGGGTGGCGTCACGCTGTGTGTCGCCATCATAGTGCAGTCGATCATTCTCGCAGTGTGGATCTTGCTGCGAGATCCCGCCGAGTTCGGGCGCATCCGTGGCCAGTGGAAAACATCGGCAACGGTCGGCTTCGTCGGGGCTTTGGCATCCTTTGGCTGGTTTACCGCCATGACCTTGGAGCAGGCCGCCCTGGTGAAGGCGGTGGCGCAGGTCGAAATGCTGTTTGCGATCGCCACCACATGGCTGGTTTTCAAGGAGCGTTTTTCACGGCGCGAATTGTTAGGCTGCGCATTGATCGTCAGTGGCGTGTTGCTGTTGATCGCGCTTGCTTGAATACACCCTAGATAAACGTGCGCACAATGATGGTTTGCGCCCGTTGCCGGAGTGCGTAGCAATAGCTGCCATAGGCTACAAACACGAGCATGAAGCTTTCACCTTGCGCAAGCCGGATGTGGGAGTTGGTCGCGGCACCGACCGCGAAATACACCAGCATGGCCATGGCAATGGGCATAGCGGCTGTGCCTACCAACTTTTCACGTTGTGCATGGGCAATCTGATAAAGCGCCCAGGAAAACATCAGCGCATAAAATGCCATGCCCATCCCTCCATATCGGACCAGCACTTCAAGATAACTATTGTGTAAATTGATGAAATCATGCTGCTGATACTGGCGCTCGTCCCATCGTGCCAACCATCCCGGACCATGGCCCAAAACGGGTTTTTCCTCAATCAACGATAAAGAGTCGACAATCAGTTGCAAGCGCGTGCGCATGCTGCGCGGCACCGATTGGCTTTCCGCAGCGTTGACCAAGGCCGGGCCGACGCCATCCAGCACCATATCATGCGACAGGGCCATAGCGGAGTCCGCTGTGCGACCGGCTACCCGCTCCAAGCGGCTAAAAGTAAGAACCACCGCAAAGCTGATGATAAACAGGGTGACGGCACTGATAAACAGGTTGCGCCTATTGAGGCGGTTTGGCCCGATTAGCGTCAAGACGACCATGACCGCCAGCATGAAGCCCACCGCGAGCCACACGCCTTTGGAATTGAGCAGAATGATGTAGGTCAAACACAGGGCCGCGTTAAGCACACACAGGCCGTAGCTCAGCCATGGAACAAGCGTCAGATCGCGCAATTGCTTGCGGTAATAGAGCAGGAAATGCAGATGCATTGTCAGCGCGAAGCCCAAGCCAAATGACATATGAATGGTGTTGTTGGCAAACACCGCATTGGTGGCACTGCGCAGATTGGCGGTCACCGCACCAAAGCCACCGGCTAACACCAATGACGTGACAATGATAAAGCTTGTCATCAGCCAGCGCGGATCAGGCCGCATCAGGAAGATACCATAGCCCGTCGTGATGTAGATCGCGGGCAAAATATAAATGCCCTCTGCCGTTCCCAATGACCAATTGTCCTGCGCCAGTGCAACCAACACATAGCGTGCCAGGATATAGATGCCCCAACAAAGAGCGATGAGCCCAACCGGTCCCACGCGGATGCGGTCGGGCTGCCAAACCTCCACGCGCAGATAATAGACCATGGTGCCAAGCAAGATGATACCGAGCGCATAGCGGTAAGCATCACTTTCAACCCAAATAGATGATATCAATGTCAAAATCAGCGCTGTCGTTATCGCATGCCACCACTGGGGTGTGATGGTCTTTCGATCGGGCTGTGTCATACGCGGGTCACTTTTTGGTCGATCGCAGGACTATCGATACAGCGTAGGCAAAACGACGCAATACTTCAACTGTGCGAAACAGGGCTGTCGGAATGCGTTGATACCATATGTGCTTCTGTGCCCTGTACTCCTTCCGGGTGGCAATGGCCGACTGACTTCTGTGCTTGGAAAAAGCAAACAGATTATCGCGCACCGAGGTCAGGCTTTGCCCGCGTGCCCAAGCCCGTTCCAATTCCACATCGAAAGGCAGGCTCATCGTCGCCATGGTTTTCAGCATCGTTTGCGCGGCGGATCGGCTGACCAGATAGGCGGCGGCCGAGCCGTTCGGTCCGACAAACGAACACCCGACACTGTCGCCTGCCGCCGTGTGAGCGAATGACACAAAGCCCTTGTTGCGATGGTTCATCAGCTTGATCACATCGCAATCAAGCTCCAATGCCAACAATGCGTCCAGCCGGGATATGGCGTCAGTGGAAAGCGCGATGTCATCTTCGGCGATTACCGCGCTGGCTGCACCGCTATCAACTACGGCCTGCAAGGCTGACAAATGGCTGAGATAGCAGCCCAGTTCCCCCGGCAGCGCTTGGCGTCCATTGCGTCGCTTGAAAGTACTCGCATCAAAAAACAGCCGGTTTTCAGCAGTCAGCGCCTTACCGTCCACCGCCGCAATCCGGCGTAGATCCACATCCAGACCCTGGGCGCTGTGTTGCAGCGCCGCCCAACGATCTTGGGCGCGATCCAGATTGATAATGAAAATCGGTATCATCGCGTGGTCTATTCACCGTCATGCACGATGAGCGTACCGGCACCATGATCAGTAAACAGTTCCAGCAAAACCGCGTGCGCTACCTTGCCATTGACGATCACAACGCCTTTCACACCGCGCTGCAGTGCTGAAATGCAGGTTTCAACCTTCGGGATCATCCCGCCGGAGATTGTGCCATCGGCAATCAGGGCGCGGGCTTGGCTGACGGTCAGCTGCTTGATGAGATTGCCCTGCTTGTCCAGCACGCCGGGCACATCGGTCAGAAACAACAACCGCTCCGCATTCGCACTACCCGCGATGGCACCGGCAAATGTATCGGCATTGATGTTGTAGGTCTGACCATTTTTGTCCGGTGCGACCGGCGCGATAACCGGTATCATTTCAGAATTGGCCAGCACATCCAACAGTCGCCGGTCGACCCGCACAGGCTCGCCGACAAAGCCCAAATCCAAAATGCGCTCTATGTTGCTGTCAGGGTCTATAACTGTTTTCTTGGCTTTTTCGGCAAATACCAGGTTGCCATCCTTGCCGCACAGGCCGATGGCCCAGGCACCGGCGGCGTTGATCATCGCCACGATTTCTTTGTTGATGGATCCGGCGAGAACCATCTCAACGATCTCGACAGTTTTTGCATCGGTGACGCGCAAGCCACCTTCAAAGCGAGACTCGATGCCCATGCGATCCAGCATTGCGCCAATTTGCGGGCCGCCGCCATGCACAATCACCGGGTTGACGCCCGATTGTTTCAAAAGCGCTATATCCTGCGCAAAGGCCCGGCCCAGGGCGGCATCCCCCATGGCATTGCCGCCATATTTGACGACAATGGTTTTGTCGGCATAGCGCTGCATATAGGGGAGTGCTTTGGCGAGGATGGAGGCTTCGTGCGATGCGCTATCGGTGGAGGTATCGTTCATCGGTCGCTCATGGAGTTAATCCCACACGCTTAGCGCCATTGCGCAGCGTATGCAAATATTTGTCCGTGCGCTGTTGGCTTGTTTGAAAGCCCTTATTGCCACCCGTTTTTCAATCACGAAAATGAGAAGCGAAGTGACGAGAATTTGCCGTCAATCGGTGTTACAACTGCTGCCAGTCAAGGAGACAAAGATGTTTACAAAACGCAATCTACTCACATTGGGTGTCGGTGGCGCCTCAATCTTTGCGGCGAACCGCCTGTTTGGTGGCACAGATACCGCAATTGCGGCTGCCGACGGTAAGTTTGAAGTCGTCAAAACCGAAGCAGAATGGCGCGCGCAACTGACCGAGCTGCAATATGCGGTGCTGCGCGAAGAGGCGACGGAACGTCCGTTTACAAGCGCGTTGAACAATGAAAAACGCGCAGGTATTTTCCATTGTGCCGGTTGTGACCAGGAAGTGTTCAAATCGGAAGTCAAATATGATTCCGGTACCGGCTGGCCAAGTTTCTGGCAGGAGGTCGATGGCAACGTCGCCTTTAAGACCGACTTCAAATTGCTTTATCCGCGTACCGAAGAACATTGCGCGCGGTGCGGCGGCCATCTCGGCCATGTGTTTGATGATGGTCCTCAGCCCACCGGCAAACGCCACTGCATCAATGGCGTCGCTATGGTGTTCAAGCCAGCCGACGGCAGTGCGCCTGTGATGGGCTGATCTAGAGCAATTCCGGTTCAGGCCAGATCACCTCGAGTGTCAGCAAACGCGTTTGAGCGTAGCGAGAGGCAGCGATTGCTGATCCAAATGAAACCGGAAATGCTCCACACGCTATTGTGGATCAATGGCATGGGCGATTGCCTCGCGCAGTTCGGCCATGCCCAACCCCTTCTCCGATGAGGTCGCCAGCACGCTTGGAAAAGCAGCCGGGCGCTTGGAAAGCTTTTGCAGGGTCTCTTCAATGAGGCGCGGCACAGCGGGCTTTTTAATCTTGTCGGTTTTTGTCAGCACGATCTGATAGGAAACCGCCGCCTTATCCAGTAGCCGCAGCGTCTCATCATCATTGGCCTTTAAGCCGTGGCGCGCATCAATCAGCACGAACACACGCTTCAACGTGACCCGCCCGCGCAGATAGTCGAAGACGAGTTCGGTCCATTGGTCGACAAGGTCCTTGGGCGCTTGCGCATAGCCATAGCCGGGCATGTCAATGATCGCCAACGGCGGCAGATCATCCATCGTGCCCGCATAGCCATCAGGCACGAAGAAGTTCAGCTCCTGCGTCCGGCCCGGCGTGTTCGACGTACGCGCCAGCCCGTTCTTGCCGGTCAGCGCGTTGATCAAGGACGATTTGCCGACATTGGAGCGCCCGGCAAACGCAATTTCCGGCGGCCCTTCAGGTGGCAAAAATTCCATCGACGGCACGCCTTTGACAAACGACCAGTTGCCCGTTGCGTTGAGCGCGTTCAGCGCGGCCTGGTAGGAGGTATCAATCTTCATGGCCCTGCCTTAGTGCAAATTTCGCGGCCATCCAACGCAAAAAAAGCCCCGGCTTGAAACCGGGGCTTTGATTCTGCAGCCTGAGCTGACGGCAAACGTCAGGCACTCTTGTCTTTTTTGCCGAACATGCCCCTGAGATTGTCCCAAAGGGCGATATCGGCGCCATTCTTTTTCATGATGATCCCCTGCTGGATCACCGACAGGGAGTTGTTCCATGCCCAATAGATCACCAGACCAGCGGGGAAGGTGGCCAGCATGAAGGTGAAGATGACCGGCATCCATTTGAAAATCATCTGCTGGGTCGGGTCCGGTGGTGCAGGGTTCATCTGCATCTGAACAAACATGGTGATACCCATGATCAGCGGCCAGACACCGAGCATCAGGAAGGTACCAAACAGCGGCACGGTTGATGGGTCCCACGGGATCAAGCCGAACAGGTTGAATATTGAGGTCGGGTCCGGCGCGGACAGATCCTGAATCCATCCAAAGAACGGCGCATGGCGCATTTCGATGGTGACAAACAGCACCTTATAAAGCGCAAAGAACACCGGAATCTGGATCAGCATCGGCCAGCAACCGGCAATCGGGTTGATTTTCTCTTTCTTGTAAAGCTCCATCATCGCTTTCTGGAGCTTCTCGCGGTCGTCGCCATATTTCTCTTTAATTGCCGTCATCTGCGGCTGCACGACTTTCATGCGCGCCATGGAAGCGTAGGACTTGTTGGCAAGCGGGAAGAAAATCGCTTTGACGATGACGGTGATGATCAGGATCGCGACACCGAAATTGCCGATGAAGTGGAACAACCAATCCAGGACGAAGAACATCGGCTTGGTGATGAAATAGAGCCAACCCCAGTCGATCATCAGTTCGAACTGACGGATGCCTTGCTCCGCCTCATACCGGTCGATCACGCTGGAGACCTTTGCACCGGCAAACAGCAGGTTCTCAACCGTCGCAGACTGGCCGGCATTGATGGTGATCGGGTCGGTCAGAAAATCCGACTGCCAGCGCGGCGTGCCGGTCTCAAAATAGGAAAAACGCGGCTGAAAGCTGATGTCGGACTGCGGGATGAGCGCTGTCGCCCAATATTTATCGGTGACGCCAAGCCAGCCATCGGATGATTTGCCCGGGATGGTTTGTACGTCATCTTCCATATCGTTGAAGGTCAGCTCTTGCAGGCCTTCCTCACCGGTCACGCCAATCAGACCTTCGTGCAAAATGAAGGTTGAGACCGTCGTCGGCTTTGAAAACCGTGTGATGCGACCGTAGTTTTGCAGCGCCACGGCACCGCTGCCATTGTTTGTGACGGTGTCTTCAAAGCTAAAGAGGTAGTTGTCATCGACGGAAATCACACGCTCAAACAACAAGCCGTTTTCCGCTTCATAGGTCAGCGTCACCGGCGTGCTGGGGGTCAGCGTCGCGCCTTCCGGGGCGTTCCACACGGTGCTTGCCGCCGGTGCGCCGTCAACGCCGGTATAGCCAAACTCGGCGAAATAGGCTTTCGCGACACCGGAGGGAATCAGCAGTTCGACGATGGGCGAGTTCGGGTCGACTTCCTGCGTATAGTTTTTCAACGACAAATCATCGAGCCGCGCGCCAACCAGATTGATCGTGCCGGTGAGTGTCGGGGTTTCGATGTTGATACGACCGCCTGCCGCCAGAACTTCTTCGCGGCTGGCGCCCGGCGCAACGGTGCTATCGGCTGTGGCTTGTGGAATGTCTGTGCCGGTGCCTGGCGCGCTGGGTGCGCTACCTTCGATGGTCTCGCTCTGGGCAATCAGGTCGCGCTGCATTTGCGCCTGGCGCTCGGCTTCGATCTTCGGGTTGATGTAAAACACCTGCCAAAGCAGCAAGACAGCGACCGAAAGTGCGATCGTTAAAAACAGGTTGCGGCTGTTATCCATGGGTCAAGTCTCGTTCCGGCTTGGTTGTTGGCTCTTGCGTGTTGCGCGTGCAATGGCAGAGGCGAGGTCGCCTTGCAATGCGGCAAAGGTTGCCGTCAACGCTTGTGGCTTTGAAATAACCACATAATCACGGTCAGGCTCAAAAAGAAGGGGGTTAATTGTCTCAATGGCAGCCCGTAGCCGCCGCTTGATGCGATTGCGCACGACAGCATTGCCGTTCTTTTTGGTTACTGTGTAACCGACCCGCGTGTGCTGTGGCACGTCGCGATGGCGTGTTTGCACACGCACAAACGCGCCCGAGGCATAACCTCCGGCGCGGGCAGCAACGAAATCGGCGCGTTTTTGAAGGGTTTCAATGCGCGTGCGGGATGCTGGTGAATGGGTCAACAGATCGCCACAGCGCATGTCAAATCCGTTAGCTTAAGCAGAAAGGCGCTTACGACCCTTGGCGCGACGGCGGGCAAGGACATTGCGGCCAGCGGCAGTTGCCATGCGCGCGCGGAAACCGTGACGGCGGGCGCGAACGATACGCGAAGGTTGATAAGTACGTTTCATCGTCTTGTTTCCGCCGGTTGAGTGGCGGTCCCTGATTAATCTAGTAAGGTGGGCGCAAAAACGGCAGCAGACCAAAAAAGACTGTCGCCGGGGTGCAAGCCCGAACGTGGCGCGCTTATGCTGCAAGCAAAAATCAAAGTCAATGCGGCAAACGCGGTTCGCGCTGTGAATCAACCCAATAAATGCCCATCGCTCACCTCACATCCCCATAACAGCACCGTGAGGTCATCGTGCGGTGCAATCACAGGCGCTTGCTTCGCGGTTTCGTGAATTGCTGTTGAATATCATAATCGGCATTGAGGGGGCACTGAAACCCAACAAAGCAATAAAAATTGCGCTATGAAGGACAATAACGTGACTGATGCAACCCTGACTGACCAGCAAGGTACGCCCATGGCCAAGCCGACAAATGACAAACAACAAGACAAGTTTGGCGTGTTGAAACGCTTCGCACCTGTCGCGGTTATCGTCGGGGGCTTGGGGCTGGCCTATAGCTACGGGTTGCAGGACTATTTTTCATTGAGTTTTCTGGCAGAAAGCCGGGAAAGCCTGACCGGCTTTGTCGAAAACAATTTTGCACTCAGCGCTATAAGTTTCGTTCTGCTTTACACTGTTGCGGTGGCGTTTTCTTTTCCGGCTGCATCAATTCTGACGGTGTTTGGCGGCTTTCTGTTCGGCTGGTGGATCGGCGGCCTGATGGTGGCGCTTGGTGCGACCATGGGCGCTACCACGATCTTTCTCGCGGCACGCTCCGCATTCGGTGATTTTCTCAAGGAACGCATGCCAGCGCGCGTCAAAAACATGGCGGAAGGCTTCGAGAAGGACGCCTTCAGCTATCTGCTGGTGCTGCGCCTGGCACCTGTGCTGCCTTTCTTCGTTACCAACATCGCGCCTGCCTTGTTCAATGTAAAACTACGCGACTATGTCGTGGCGACTTTTTTCGGCATTTTGCCCGGCACATTCGCCTATGCCTGGTTGGGTCAAGGCGTGGACAGCGTGCTGGTTTCAGCTGCCGAAGCAGGCACTGAACCGTCCATTGGTGATTTGGTGACGCCGGAAATAACAGCCGCTTTTGTTGCGCTTGCCGTCGTTGCCGCCATTCCGGTGGTGGTGCGCAAGTTCCGTCCCGCCAAAGTTTAATCAGCCGGGCAGGTGGCGTAGGCGGCCATGCCTTCTACAACACAACCGAAACAAAAAATCTGACCACTGGCACGTGAAGCCAGAAGACCAAGAATAAGGACCATGACCATGACCGAGACACTTACACCCGATATCGCCGTGATCGGCGGCGGATCAGGCGGCCTTTCTGTCGCTGCCGCAGCGGCCGCCTTCGGCGTTTCTGTCGTGTTGATTGAAGGCCACAAAATGGGCGGTGACTGCCTCAACTATGGGTGTGTGCCATCAAAGGCGATCATTGCCGCCGCCAAAACCGCAGACGCTATGCGCCACGCCGACAAATTCGGAATCAAATCGGTCGAGCCGGAGGTCAATTTCCGCAAGGTGCACGACCATGTCCACGCGGTCATCAGCGAGATTGCCCCCAATGACAGTGTTGAGCGGTTCACCGCCCTGGGCGTCAAAGTGATTGAAGCGCGCGGCAAGTTTATCGATGCCAAAACGATTTCCGCCGGTGACTACACCATCAAGCCGCGCCGCATCGTCATTGCCACCGGTTCATCGCCCTTTGTGCCGCCCATTCCGGGCCTCGACACGGTGCCTTACCTGACCAATGAAA
>JBAUIL010000111.1:0-5444 GCA_049682915.1 Ahrensia sp.
CCATTTGCGGGGCGATGCCCATCATGGTTTGGGCTTCGGCCAACATGCGGCCCCAGCTTGTGGCAGGGGGTTGCGCGCCAAGACCCACATAAGACAGGCCCGCTTCAGCCAGAATGCCGAGCGAAAATTGGATGGTGCCTTGAACCAGCAGCAGGTTGGCGATGTTGGGGATGATGTGTTCGACGGTAATCCGCGCCGGCCCTTTGCCGGATGCGCGCGCCGCCAAGATGAACTCACGCGGCCACAGCGCCAACGCCGCCCCGCGTGCCACACGCGCAAAAACGGGAATATTGAAAATACCGATGGCGATGATCGCATTGACCGCGCCGGGACCGAAGATCGCGGTGATCATGACGGCGGACAGGAGCGAGGGGAACGCGAAGATGATATCTGAGCCGCGCATCAGCACATTGTCCAGCCAGCCGCGTTTGGCTGCCGCCCAGCAGCCCAGTGGCACGCCGACGCCGATGCCGATGCCGACAGCCACTAGCGCGACCGCAATCGAGTTGCGGCTGCCTTCCATAATCATGGAAAAGATGTCGCGGCCAAAATGGTCTGTACCGAACCAGTGCGCCGTCGAGGGGCCTTGCAGCCGGTCGGTGACAGCGAACTTGGTGACATCATAAGGCGTCCAGAACAGCGAGACGATGGCGAGAAACAGCACAAGGCCGACCAGCACCGCACCAAGCATACACGACCGGTTGCGAAGGGCCAGTCGCACAAAGGTGCGCCAGTCTTCATGTTCTGCGGCAACCAACTCCGGCGTGCTCATCGGCGGCTCCGGATGCGCGGGTCGGCCCAGCCATAGGCGAGATCAACCAGAAAATTGACGATGATGACTGTCGCGACAAGTAGCACGACCACGCTCTCGACCACGATCAGATCGCGCTGGTTGATGGCTTGAAATACCAGACGGCCAAGGCCCGGCAGATAGAACACGTTTTCGATGATGATGGTGCCCGCGAGCAGGAAGGCGAATTGCAGGCCCATAATCGTCAGCACTGGAATGAGCGCGTTGCGCAGCGCGTGCCGCCACAGCACGGTGTTGGCCGGCAACCCCTTGGCACGCGCGGTGCGGATGTAGTCTTCGTTGAGTGTTTCCAGAAGCGACGAGCGTGCGACGCGCGACAGGATGGCTGCTTGGGGCAAAGCCAGCGCGATGGCGGGCAATATAAGTGCGCCCAAAGCGGGGCCTATGCCTGCGTCCCAACCGGGAAAGCCACCGGCTGGCACCCAGCGCAACGTGACTGCAAAGACGTATACGAGCAGCAGCGCAAACCAGAAATTGGGGATCGCAATACCAAATTGGGTTGCTGCCATGGTGGCGGTGTCTGCGGGGGTGTTGCGTCGGCTGGCGGAAAACACCGCAACGGGAATGGCGATCGCAGTCGACAAAAAAAGCGCAATCAAGGCTAAAGGCAGCGAGACGACAATACGCTCCGCGATGAGTTCGCGCACCGGCACCGAATAGGTGAAGGATTGGCCGAAATCACCCACCGCCATGCCGGAAAGCCAGCTGACATAGCGCACCAGCATCGGCGCATCGAGGCCCATTTGGGTGCGCAGGGCGGCGACAGCGTCGTCGGTGGCATTGATGCCGAGCATCAGCCGGGCAGGGTCACCCGGCACAATTTCCAGAACGAAAAACACAATGGCGCTGGCGACCAGAAGTGTCACCAGCAGGGCCAGCGTTTTACGTATGAGTATGTTGATCATGCCTTAAAACGATCATATTCAGGGCCGCTAGACATTTGGCGCGCCAATGTGGCCGATAATGGATTGGAAATCACGTGAAAGCATTCTCTCAACATAAGCGGATGGTATTCATCTGGTCACTGATCCCTATAGCCATCTTGGTTTTGGTGTTTGTCGGTCCACGGGCCGATGTGGCAGGCGAATATCTCGAAACGATCGAAATGGTTGGTTTGTTGATGGCAATTACCTGTCTGGTCGGACGGTGCTGGTCGACCCTGTTTATCGGGTCGCGAAAAAATAATGCTTTGGTCACCCGCGGCCCCTATGCTTTTAGCCGAAACCCGCTTTATGTTTTTTCGACAATCGGTGCCTTTGGTATAGGCCTGATGATGGAATCATTGGTTCTCGGTGTTGTCGCTGCGTTGCTGTGCTACGCGATCTTCTCCTATGTTATTGGCCGCGAAGAGCCGTACCTCGAAAGTGTTTTTGGTCAGGACTACCGCGATTACAAAGCTGCAGTGCCACGCTTTTTTCCTAATCCGATCACCTTGTTTTCCGCTCGCCCGAGCCAGGAGCCGATGACCTTTTCACCGCAGGCATTGCGGCGCACTTTTATGGACGGTCTGGTTTTTCTGGCAGTGTTTCCGTTGATCGAAACCATCGGTTGGCTGCAGGAACATGAATATATTACGCCGCTGCTTCGGCTCTGGTAGCCATTGCAGCGACGCAGTCAAAAGGCCCGTTTACTCGGTCCAGCGCACCTCGGTCATGTCATTGGCCTGAATGGGTGAGTTTTCCCACAGGCCTTCAAGCTTGGCATCCCACACGCCGTTTTTGGCGAGTTGGAACAGGAAGCCGTTGACGGCATCGTCAGCCAGAATGGTCTGGGCGGCGCGCAGCAGCGCATAGCGGCTTTCCTCGTCGGCGGTCACATCCAGCTTCTCGATCATCGCGTCAAAGATGACGTTTTCATATTGGAAATAATAGTCCGGCCGCGCATAGATATTGATGTCGTTTGGCTCTGTGTGTGAGACGATGGTCAGGTCAAAGTCTTTGGCTTTGAACACCTGGTCCAGCCACTGGGCCCATTCGACCGGAATGATTTCCAGATTGATGCCCACTTCGCGCAGTTGCGCGGCAAGAATTTCACCGCCCCGGCGCGCATAGGATGGCGGCGGCAGCTTGATGGTCGCTGAAAACCCCTCCGGATAACCCGCATCAGCCAGCAATTGCTTGGCCATCTCGGGGTCATAGGCATAGGTGTCGGTTAGCTCCACATAGGCGGGGTGGTGTGGCGCAAAATGGCTGCCGATGGGCGTGCCGAGGCCGAACATCGCGCCGTCAATGATCGCCTGCCGGTCAATCGCGTGGGCAATGGCCTGGCGCACCAGCAGATTGTCAAAGGGCGGTTTCTTATTGTTGATCGACAGGATTGTCTCGCCTTCGGTTGAGCCGACAACGACGGTAAAGCGAGGGTCCGCCTCGAAAATTTGCATGGATTCCGGCGCAGGCAGGTTCGGGAAGGCTTGCACGTCACCGGCCAACATGGCCGCTGTTGCAGCTGCCGGATCAGGGATGAAGCGGAATGAGACTTTGTCGAGTGCTGCGGCATCACCCCAATAGGTTTCATTCTTCACCAGATCGACAGCCGAGCCTTTGCGCCATTGCGCGAATTTGAACGGGCCGGTGCCAATGGGGTTTTCCTTGTTGGCATCAGCGGATTCAGGCGCAACGATAACCGCGTCACCCCAGCCCATATTGTACAGGAATGAGCCGACCGGCGCATTCAGCGTCACCTTGACGGTCAGGTCATCGATGGCTTCCACGCTTTCGATGGGCTCAAACAGTGTCTTTTGTGCGTTGGTGCTCTCTTCGGCACGGGCGCGGTCCAGGCTGAAGACCACGTCGCCCGCATCCAAAGTGGAGCCGTCGTGAAATGTGACGCCGCTCTTTAGTTTGAAGGTGTAGATCTTGCCGTCCTCGGAGATGTCCCAGCTTTCGGCGAGGCCTGGACTGACCGTGCCGTCTGGGCCGATTTGCGTCAGGCCTTCAAAAATATTGGCATAGACCACCTCGTCAATGGCCGCTGCAGCGCCTGCTGTCGGGTCCAGATGGGGCGGCTCCAGAACCATGCCCACAGACAGGTCGGTCCGCTCGGCAAAAGCCGGAAAAGTCATGAGGGTGGTTGCGGCAAGTGCCAGCGCAAATTTGTTGAGCATGTTTGTTTCTCCCGATGGATGAAATAGTCTAGCCCAAATCTGATTGGCCTGTCAGCAAAAGCTTGCAGGCATGGGCCATGACAATGGCCGATTGGGTCATATCTTCAATGCTGATCCACTCATCAGGCTGGTGGGCGAGATCCAAAATACCGGGGCCATAGGCGACGCAGTCGTGCAGATGGCCGATTCGCGCGATGTGTTTTTGATCGTAAGTCCCCGGCGAGACCACATAGTCCGGCTCACGGTTCAGCACGGTGCGGATGCCTTGGGCTATGGCGGACGCGACGGGCGCATCCTTATCGGTCATCAGGGGCTGCACTTCCATCAGGTCGCGCAGCGCGTAGTCAAATTTTGGCCGGTCGTGTTTCAGACCTTCCAGAATATCGACGACCTCTCTTTTGACGGTGGCGATGTCTTCTTCCATCAAAAAGCGGCGGTCGATGGTCATGGTGCATCGGTCGGGCACATTGGGGGATGGCAGGCCGGTGAAATCATCCGTTTGTCCGCCATGCAGCGCGTTGATGTTGAGCGTTGATTGGCGCGCGCCTTCGGGCACGACGGGCATGCGGGTTTTCTTGTGTTCAAGCGCGGGAAACAGTTTCTCTTCAAAGGCGTTCAGCACCGCGCCCATGTGGCGGACAGCGCAGTCGCCCAAAAAGGGCATCGAGCCATGGGCAATGCGGCCTTTGGTTTCAATTTCTGCCCACCAGACACCGCGATGGCCGAGGCAAATGCGTTCCTTGTTCAGCGGTTCGGGGATGATGACGTGGTCAACGCGGGGCTTTGAAAACAGCCCCTTTTTGGCGAGCCAGCCGACACCCGCAAAGCCGCCGGATTCCTCATCCACCGTGCCTGAAATTTCGATTGCGCCGGGAAAATCGCCCATAACAGCCATAAAGGCGTCTGCGGCGATAATGGCCGCCGCCAAACCGCCTTTCATGTCGCAGGTGCCGCGACCATAAATTTTATCGCCACGGATCACACCCTCAAAAGGTGGATAGGTCCAGCCGAGGCCAGCTTCCACCACATCGATATGGGCGTTGAAGTGAACCGTCGGGCCGGGCCGCGAGCCCTCCTTGCGCGCAACGATGTTGGTGCGCGGATAGCGCTCTGTGTGGCCAGGTTCTCCGGTGGCGGTCATCAGGCGGCAATCGAAGCCGCGCTTGGACAGTGTTTTGGCGATGTATTCCGCACAGGGTTTGTAGGCGTCGCCGGGCGGATTGACGGTCGGAAAGCGCACCAGATCGACCGTCAGTTCGACCAATTCTGACTGTCTGTCACGGACTGCTTTTTCAAACGCATTGTTCATGTGGTGATGATGCACGCGGCGTGCGGCACCGCAAGACCAGCGCGCTATTTTCACAATCAAAGTGCAGCGGTTTGACCATCAAACAAGATGCCGGGTGGCGTGACTCGCCAATATTGTTCTTTTTGTGTTACTCTTTGTTAACGCCTTTTGGCATGGCGAAGTATTTTGAGTACAAGTCGGGGATTAAAAATGAAACATTTTGCCGCTGTGATGATGGTCTT
>JBAUIL010000112.1:0-17789 GCA_049682915.1 Ahrensia sp.
GCGTTATAGTCGAGGCTGCGTGCTGAGCGCGATGTCAGTTCGGCATCATGAAGACGTTTAATCGCCTGGCGTAAAGCGGGGCCAGTCCAAATTCTCAGTGCTTGTTCCACAGTAGTGCGCCGCGCAAAAAATACCGGCGGCCGGGCTGTCGCAACAACAGAGCTGGCATTTTTGCCCTCGGTGTCCATGCGTCCGCGCAGCACGTCAATCATTTGAAATTGACGCAATGCGTTGAACAAAAGCGCATTGATGTTCTGATTGCCCATCTGGAATTTTTGGAACTGTCGGTCAAAACCGGTGACATCGCCTTCCAGAACGTTGTCGACGATGGCACCAATATCGCTTTCCGACGCATCCCCGATGATATTTTGCACATCATCCAACGTGATCTCACTGGTACCATGTGCATACAAGGTCAGCTTATCCAACTCTGCGCGGGTTGCTGCACGGTCACCGCCTAGATTTTGCATCAAATATTGCCGTGCATCACGCTCAAGGCGCAGATTGGCTTTCGACAACACGTCCTCGATCACCACCGCGACCGTCTGGGCGCTATCGGTGTAGCAGGGAATTGCGAGGCCAGTTGGCGCTTTTTCCACGGCACCGCGCAATGCTGTGCCTTTTTTCAGTTCACCCGCGCGCAAAATGATAAAAGTGTCGGGCGGTGGGTCAGCCAACAAACGATTCACTTGCGAAACAAATATCTTGTCGTTGCTTGCATCGGTCACAATGATTAGCCGCGCGGCGGCAAACATGCCCACTGTATAGGCTTCATTCATCAAGGCGTCCTGATCTTCACGATCAGACACACTCATTTTGATCATTGAAAATGGATCAGCCTGATCCACGCCCGTGGCAGTCGCAATGGCGGAGACGATTTCCGATACCAAGCCCCGATCCGGCCCGTAAACCAGAAACAAGGGTTTGGAGAGATCAGGCTTGGCCGAGAAATTGGCGACGCCACCGGCTTTCAGTTCTGCCATGGGGCCATCCTTGCCAATCAGCGCAAGATGCGGCTCGCCAACAGCGTTGCAAATTGTTCGCCCAACTCTTCACCGGCCCGGTTTTGTGCATCCAAAACCGCACGCTCGGTAGCAAATTGCTGGTTGCCCTTATCGATGGGCGCAATAGCAGAACGCCGGATTGTCTCGACCACTTCGCCTGTGGCTGTGTCAGTGACGGTGAGCGTGCCTGAAACTGTGATGACCGCAGCTGAGGTTTGGCCGATGCTGGTTGTTGACGTGCGAAATGCGTCAGCTGTTGACGCGTTGACCGAAAAACTGCCCTGAAGTGCGGCGTTTGCCGGTTCGCTACTGCCGCCATAAAGCTGGAAAATCACCTTGTTGCGAACGACTTGGCCAACGCGGTTTTTGGGTGCCGCAAAGGCAATGGATTGCGCATAAACTGCATTGGACGCCGTTTGACCCTGTGACGGTTGATACAGCGGTGTCGCAGTACAGGCGGTCACACATAATAACGCCAGACCAGCAAAGATTGGTTTTGTTACACGGTGCATGCGTGAAATCCCAAAGCCCTTAGACGACCAGATTGATAATGCGGTTGGGCACGATAATGATCTTTTTTGCCTTGCCGTCAGTGAGGTATGGCACAACCGCATCGAGAGTCAAAACGGCCTGTTCGATTTCCTCATTGGTTGCGGTGCGTGCTAGGGTCAGGTCGGCGCGTTTTTTGCCGTTCACCTGCACCGGCAGTGTCAGCATGTCTTCGATCACCAATGCTTTGTCATAGGCGGGCCAGCCTTCCGTTGCGATCATGGTATCTTTGCCGATCGCTTTCCAGCATTCTTCCGCCAAATGTGGCATCATCGGCGCAATCAGAGCGCACAACATTTCGACCGACTGCTTGCAGGCTGCAATTACATCCGCGTCCGCCTTGCCCTCAGCGACGTGCGTTAAAGGATCAGCCAGCGCGTTGACCATTTCATGGATACGCGCCACCGCCTTGTTGAAGCCCAACCGGTCGAGATCTTCAGCGACGCCTTTGACGGTTTTGTGCGCGGTTTTTGAAACGGTCAGGGCCAAGCCTTTTTCGCCGGTTTTTGCTGTGGCACCTGCCAGTTGCGGTGCCGCACCGGAGACCAAACGCCACACACGCTGCACAAAGCGATGCGCGCCTTCGACGCCTGATTCGGTCCAGATCACATCGCGTTCGGGTGGTGAATCTGACAGCATGAACCAACGCGCCGTGTCCGCGCCGTAGCTTTCGATGATATCGTCAGGATCAACAACATTGCGCTTTGACTTTGACATTTTCTCGATGCCGCCGATTTTCACCGGCTTGCCGTCGTTCAAGGTCGACGCGATGCGCTTGCCATCGCGTTCTTCAATTTTAATCTCGGCAGGGGCCATCCAGCCATCGGGGCCCTCATAGGTTTCGTGCACCACCATGCCCTGGGTGAACAGGCCAGCAAAAGGTTCTTTCACATCCATATGACCGGTGGCGCTCATCGCCCGGGCGAAAAAGCGGGAATAGAGAAGATGCAGGATCGCGTGCTCAATGCCGCCAATATATTGATCCACTGGCAACCAGGCCGATGCAACAGTTGGATTGGTCGGATCGTTTTCGCCCGGCGCGGTAAAGCGCGCGAAATACCACGACGAATCGACGAACGTGTCCATCGTATCGGTTTCGCGTGTCGCAGGGTTGCCGCATTGCGGGCAATCCACATGCCGCCAGCTCGGGTGATGGTCGAGCGGATTGCCCGGCTTTTCAAAGCTCACATCGTCGGGCAGCGTCACCGGCAGGTCTTTTTTGGGCACCGGCACGATGCCGCAGCTTTCACAATGGATCACCGGAATTGGGCAACCCCAATAGCGTTGGCGTGAAACGCCCCAATCGCGCAGCCGGAACTGAGTTTTGGCAGTGCCAAAACCCTGTTTTTCCGCCCAGTCAATGGTGGCTTCCACAGCTTCCTCGCCGGTTGCGATGTCCAGCCCGGCAGGTTGATTGACCCAGCGCACTTTTTCGCCTTTTGGCGGCACAAAAGCGGTGTCACCGACGGGTGTATCATCATCCAGTGCAAAGAATGTGTCTGTGACCGACAGGTCATATTTGCGCGCAAAGTCCAAATCGCGCTGGTCATGGGCGGGACAGCCGAAGACGGCACCAGTGCCGTAGTCGGTCAAGACGAAGTTTGCGACCCAGACCGGAAGCGTTTGGTCGGGATAAAGCGGATGCTGCGCTGTCAAGCCGGTATCAAAGCCGCGCTTTTCGGCTTTTTCCATTGCTTCTTCCGAGGTGCCCGCGCGGCGCACATCGATGTTGAATTCGGCCAGTGCCTGGTTGGTCTGCGCCAGTTTTTTGGCAAGCGCATGCTCCGGTGCAATCGCAATGAAGCTGGCACCCGCCAATGTGTCAGGGCGTGTGGTGTAGACATCAATGGTGCCGATATCGCCTTGCGCTGCGGTGAGCTTGAACCCCATCAAAAGCCCGCGTGATTTGCCAATCCAGTTGGCTTGCATGGTGCGTACTTTTTCCGGCCAACGGTCCAACCCGTCCAGCGATTCCAGCAGATCATCGGCAAAGTCGGTGATCTTGAACACCCATTGTGCCAGCTCGCGCTGTTCAACCAATGCGCCGGAGCGCCAACCCCGCCCGTCAATCACCTGTTCGTTGGCCAGCACCGTATTGTCGACCGGGTCCCAATTGACCTTGGACGTTTTGCGCCCGACGAGGCCCTCGCGCAGAAAATCAACAAAGAGCATTTGCTGACGGTGGTAATAGTCGACGTCGCAGGTGGCGAACTCACGGCTCCAATCCAGTGACAAGCCCATCGTCTTGAGCTGGCCGCGCATGGTGGCGATGTTTTCATAGGTCCAGTCACGCGGATGAACCTTGTTCTTCATGGCGGCGTTTTCCGCAGGCATGCCAAACGCATCCCAGCCCATCGGGTGCAAGACATTGTAGCCCAATGCCCGCTTGAAGCGGGCCACCACATCGCCCATGGCGTAGTTGCGCACATGCCCCATGTGGATACGGCCGGACGGATAGGGGAACATCTCCAACACGTAATATTTGTCGCGCGGATCAGTATTGTCTGTTTCAAACAGTTTGGCGTCGTCCCAGGCTTTTTGCCATTTGGGTTCGGTTGCGCGCGCGTTGTAGCGTTCAGTCGCCATGAAATAGGACCTTGAAATGAGTGTGTGGTGCTGTAACCACGGATGGGCTCAATGTGGTTTTGGTGTTTGCCGATAAAACGGCCAAGCGTCAACATGAAGCACGGTTGTGATGCCGCCATCACGGCGCAAAGTGTCACCAAGCTGCCAAAGATCGAGGATTTAACGGTGTCATCAGTTATTGAAAACTATCATGCGGTCCGGGCATCAATCGATGCGGCGCTGGCGGAAGCGGGTCGCGATAGCGCAAGCCTGCAGCTTGTTGCGGTTTCCAAAACCCATACCGGCGATCATATCGCGCCGGTCATCGCCGCCGGTCATCGGGTGTTTGGTGAAAACCGCGTGCAGGAGGCCGCGGGTAAATGGCCGGCTTTGCGCGAGACCGCGGATGATATTTGCCTGCATCTGATCGGGCCGCTGCAATCCAACAAGGCGGAGCAGGCTGTTGGTCTGTTTGATGTCGTCGAAACCGTCGACCGAGAAAAGATCGCCCGCGCGCTTGCCAATGCGCAGCAGAAACTGGAGCGTCGATTGCGCTATTATGTTCAGGTGAACACGGGGCTTGAACCTCAAAAAGCCGGTATTGCGCCGGATCAAACCGCTGAGTTTATCGCCTTATGCCGGGATGAATTGGGGCTCGATGTTGAAGGCTTGATGTGCATACCGCCGGTGGATGAAAATCCAGGCCCGCATTTTGCGTTGCTGCGCAAATTGGCGCAGGACAACCAACTGCCTCGCCTGTCCATGGGGATGTCGGGTGATTATGAAACCGCAATCGGCTTTGGTGCGACGTCTGTTCGCATCGGTTCAGCCATTTTCGGTGCCCGCGATACTGACAATTAAGCGACAATAAGGTATGGAAATGCGATAAATCGCTACGATGGGCGGCTTGGGTGGTCAGAATCGACCTTAAATCGGGAGTTACGAATGAAAACGAAGTTGGTTAAATTGGTCAGCATAGGTGCGGCTGTGATGCTCATTGCTTCAGGTCCTGCTCTAGCGGCAAAATGCGGCAATACGGGTGGTGGATTTGACGCATGGAAGGCGGCATTTGCCAATGAGGCACAATCGGCTGGCGTCAAAAGCAAAGGTTTGGCTGCTTTGTCGGGCGCGCGTTATGCGGATAAAACAATTGCCGCTGACCGCAACCAGAAGTCCTTCCGCTATTCATTGGACAAATTCATGCAGGTGCGTGGCGCGGACGCTATCGTGTCTAAAGGCAAACGCCGCAAAGCTCAAAACGCCCAACTTTTTGCCGCGCTTGAAAAGCGCTATGGCGTGCCTGCCGGGCCGTTGTTGGCAATCCATGGCATGGAAACCGGCTTTGGCGGGTTCATGGGCAACGCGAATGTCGTTTCAGCGATCACCACGCTTGCTTATGACTGCCGTCGCTCAGATTTCTTCAAACCCCATGCAATTGCGGCGCTGAAAATGGTGGACCGTGGGATGCTGACTGCTGATTCAAAGGGCGCAATGCACGGCGAATGGGGCCACACGCAATTCCTGCCCAACAATGTGCTGAAATACGCCGTTGACGGTGACGGCAATGGCCGGATTGATTTGGCGCGTTCCGAAGCCGATGCTTTGGCATCAACCGCGAATTTCCTGCGTGCCCATGGCTGGCGCGCCGGCGCGGGCTATCAAAAGGGCCAAACCAACTACCGCGCCATTCAGGGCTGGAACGCCGCTGGTGTCTACCAGCAGGCCATTGCGATTATGGCTGCCAAAATCGACGGCTAACCGACTTAAGCAGTAAACACAAAAAACCCGCGTTCCAGATGGAGCGCGGGTTTTTTAATGTATAGCGACCGGAAAATCAGTCTTCTTTTTGAACCAGCACCTGACGGCCACGGTACATGCCGGTCTTCAGGTCAATATGGTGTGGGCGGCGCAGTTCGCCGGACGCCTTGTCTTCGACATAGGTCGGGGCCTTCAGCGCGTCTGTTGAACGACGCATGCCGCGGCGTGATCTAGAAATTTTACTCTTTGGCACTGCCATGTTGTATACTCCGTCGTGTCGTGCACAGTTGTGTCATGCAAAGAATGGCCCGCGCGTGCCGCGAGCGACTTGTCGACACCATGCAATTGGAAATCTTGTGGGCCTATACACATATATTGCCAAGCTGAGAAGGGGGCGCGGTAAAATTTCTGCATCGGCCTACTTCAAACCGCTCTAGCGCGCCTTGAAGTCGTGTCAGCCACTGCTCGACGGATTCACACAGCCGACATAGTCACCGGCCTGGCGCGCGCGGGTTTCGATGATGCGCGCCACCCGGTTTAGATTATTGCTTGGGCGCGACGGATCGCGCACCGCCGGATTGGGCAGGGTGACAGCCAAGAGCGCTGCCTGTCTTTGCGTCAGCGCATCGGCATTAACGCCAAAATGGAAGCCTGCGGCTTGATCAATGCCGAAAATGCCTGGGCCCCATTCGGCAATATTGAGATAGATCTCCAAAATCCTGTCTTTGGGGATGACAAAATCAATCCAGACCGCCAGCGGTATCTCCAGCCCTTTGCGAATGAACGAGCGTCCGTTCCACAAAAACAGGTTTTTTGCGGTTTGCATGGTAATGGTGGAGGCGCCACGGGTCGCTTCGCCTGCCAAGGCGTCATCGATGACTGCCTTGAGTTCTCCTAGATCAATGCCGTGGTGACGGCAAAACTGACCGTCTTCGGACATGATCACTGAATGTTTCAGTTGCGGCGCAATGTCTTCAAGGTCTACCCATTGGCGCGAAACTGGCACACCAGCCAAGGATTGGCTGATCATGAGCGTGGAAATCGGCTTGATGCCGTCAAAGCGGTAGATGACTGTCAAAATAAAGGGCGTTACTGCCACCAATATGATGGCAATGGCGGCCCATTTAACGACGCGCCAGAGCGCCGACCACGCAGAGCGGCGCGTTTTCTTTTTTGGTTTTTTCGCTTCAGCCAAAACGCGAATTGCCCTGCTGTGTGAACACGCATATGTGTGGCGTGTATAGGCGTGCCATCTTTATTGGTCCAGAGCAGGCTTTGGTGACAAGGGATAATACGGGACAAGAAAAATGACTGCTGAAGCCTCAACCAGCCAGACATTCCAATCGCAAATAAAAGCGGATGCAGTACATGTCGCTGATTTCTTGGCTGGTTGGCTGACCGAGACGCCGCGTCAATTGGAAGCGGGTCGTCCGGGCCGCTTGGTGGAGGCGATGCGCTATGCGGTTCTCAATGGGGGCAAACGTTTCCGACCGTTTTTGGCGTTGGAAACCGCAAGCATGATTGGCGGTCCAGCCATGCGCGAAAAGCCCGGCGTGATCCATGTGGCGGCGGCTTTGGAGTGCATCCATTGTTATTCACTGGTGCATGATGATTTGCCGGCGATGGATAATGATGATCTCCGCCGGGGTAAGCCTACCGTTCACAAGGCTTATGATGAAGCGACCGCGATTTTAGCCGGTGACGGGCTTCAAGCCGAGGCTTTTAGTTTGATTGCCCATGCTGATAATCATATCGATGCCGAAATAAAATGGAAGCTTGTTGAAGCGCTTGCGCGCGATAGCGGCATTGGCGGCATGGTTGGCGGGCAGTCGTTTGACTTGCAAAATGAGCATAAAACCGTGCCGGAGGCGGCTATCTTGCAGACGCAAGCACTCAAAACCGGCGCCTTGATCCGTGCTGCCTGTGAAATGGGCGCTTTGGTTGGTGGTGGTGATGCGCAAGACGTCGCGGTGATGCGACGCTATGGTGACATTATCGGTCTGACTTTTCAGATAGCCGATGACGTTCTGGATTTGACCGCTGACACGCAAACACTCGGCAAGCGGGCGGGCAAGGATGAGGAAGCCGGCAAGCAAACCCTAGTCAGCATGCATGGCCTGGAATGGGCGCGCGCCAAGCTTGATGAATTGGTCGGCGAGGCGGTGGACTGTCTCACGCCTTTTGGTGGGCGCGCTGATTTGTTAAAGCAGGCAGCGCACTTTGTTGCCTATCGGTCCAATTGATCGCAATTGCCTCATTGTCTTGCAATATGCAGTGAAATGGCCCCATAGCGGCAGGCAAAAAGCCTCAACGGTTGAGACAATGGACGGGATAAAGTGATGGCAAGTAAAGACTATGCATCACCATGGCTGAACCAGTCGGCACCAGACGTCGACCAGATTCTGGCTATCGCGCATTATTTGAAGGACCGGCTACCGGAGCCGTTGCGGGCCCAGACCGAGAATGTCGCCTTAAATGTGATCGAGTTTCCATCGGAAGACCTCGGCGATGATCTGGCCTTGGAAACGCCTTTTGATTTGCTCGGCCTGTTTGAAGGGCGCGGCGGGTCGGAATACTGGACGCCGCGCGGCGCATCGCAACAGCCGACACTGACCTTGTTTCGCCGCGCCATACTGGACCATTGGGCAGACAGCCAAGAGCCGATGGGTGAGATCATTTTGCACATTATTGCCAATGAGTTGGGCCATCATTTCGGGCTGAAAGAAGATGAAATCGCCTCTATTCAAGAGGCAGTCCTGTAGCCCTACTGCAGCATTGAAAGCGCGGCACCACGGATTTCGCGGACGAGCTTTCGCTTCATGGCTGCCTCATAGTCTTCAAATCCGTTGGCAATCTCAACAAATGCACCGGGGCCGAAGAGCACTTCTTTTCGGTAGTATGCGACCGGGTCCGGCAATTCCCCGGCGATGACCAGGCCGTTAACCTGCACCTCGTCAAAATCAAAATTGGCATAGGCGGAAACGGGTTCAAAGCCCTCATTGTTGACACCGTCGCCGGACACATCAATGACCTTGCGGGCGCAGGCCAGGGGTGCAGATTTGAGCGCGGTGGATGCGTGGCCGAGCGCGTAACCCAAAGCGGTGGGCAGGTCTTCGCGCCCCCGCTCATGGTTTTGAAATTGCGTGGCCGCGTCCAACACATCGCCTGGCAAATAGAGATAGGACCATGGCACGATGATTTTCTGGTTGTAGCGTCCGTTCCATTCAAACGCATAAAGCTGCACGCCGCCCACATCGGCGATGGCCTGCAGAACTTCTTCGTCCACCAAAGCGGCCGCTAGACCGTTCATTTGCAAACTATATTCACGCGCATCGACGCTGGATGATGCGTCCATCGCCAAAACAAGGCTCAGGCCACAGCGGGCAGGTTGCGCGGCTGCAGGCATAATTGCTGCGACCAGGCAGAAGAGGCCAATCATCAACCGAAACAGAGTTGTCATGGCGTTAACCCTTGTCCAGTCGCGCGCTGATGATGCGTTGTCTTTGAAGGAGCGCTTGAGCCTGCTGCAGATGTAGTCTTTCAACCATCGTACCGTCGAGCGCGATCACGCCCTTGGTTTTGTTCTCCGGCTGGTCAAAAGCACGCACGATACGTTGGGCATGCTCGATTGTGTCCTGGTCGGGGCTGTAGAGCTCGTTTGCGGTTTCAACTTGGGCGGGATGGATAAGGCTGACACCGTCCATGCCCATCGCTGCGCCTTGGCTGCAATGCGCGCGCAGGCCGTCGGGGTCTGTATGCGTATTGAAGACGCCGTCGATGACACGCAGCCCACCGGCCTTGGCCGCCAGTACAATCTGCATCAGCCATGGCTGTGCGATGTCGCGTGCCTTGGGCCCGGCAATGCGGGTTTCCTTGAACAAATCATTGGTGCCGATGACGAAGCAGTCGAGCCGTGTGCAGCGATTGCCGACGCGTTGGGCGATATCGGCGGCGTTCACCACGCCCCGCGCGGTCTCAATCATTGCCCAGACGCGCAGTGTGTCGGGCGCGTCGGTCTCGGCCAATGCGGCAAAAACATCTGTGACATCGGCAGAAACCGATACTTTCGGGATCAGGACCGCATCGGGCATGCAGGCTCGCGCTGCCATCAGGTCTTCGGTACCCCAAGGTGTATCAAGGCCATTAATGCGGATGACGCGGTAGCGCGGCGAATTCTGATGCGTGCGAAAATGGTCGCGCAGCGCTTCGCGTGCTGGCTCTTTATTGCTCGGCGCGACAGCATCTTCGAGATCGAAGATAACGCAATCGGCATGAAGTGTTTCGGCCTTTGCGATGGCGCGCGGCTTGTCCGCGGGCACATAGAGCACGCTCCGGCTTGGAAACTGATTCAAATCATCATTCATCATGGGTGCAGTCTGCCGATAAGGGCAATTTGATTGCAAGCACTGTCTTTGCGTTTGTTGTAATGCTTTTCAATTGGCCGCAATTGCTTTAAGCGCGGGCAGCAAGAACAAAACGGACGACCAAACCATGGAAAAATTCGTGAAGCACACCGGCGTCGCAGCACCGATGCCGATCATCAATATCGACACCGATATGATTATTCCGAAAGACTATCTGAAAACCATCAAACGCACCGGCTTGGGCACAGGCCTTTTTGCCGAGATGCGCTACGATGATGATGGCAATGACAATCCTGATTTCGTGCTCAACCAGCCTGCCTATAAAAATGCCAGCATTTTGGTCGCCGGTGACAATTTTGGCTGCGGGTCGTCGCGCGAGCATGCGCCTTGGGCGCTGCTCGACTTTGGCATTCGCTGTGTCATCTCAACCAGCTTTGCTGATATTTTCTACAATAACTGTTTCAAGAACGGCATTCTGCCGATCCAGGTTTCTCCCGATGAGCTGGACAAGCTGATGGATGATGCGAGCCGCGGTGCGAATGCGACCATCAGTGTCGACCTTGAGGCGCAGGAAATTCATGGGCCTGATGGTGGGGTGATCACGTTTGATATTGATGCGCACCGCAAGCACTGCATGATCAATGGTCTGGACGATATTGGCCTGACGCTTGAAAAAGCCTCCGCCATCGACAGTTTTGAAAATCAGCTCTCGGACAGACGCCCCTGGGCGTGAAAGCAGCTGAAGAGCGATAACAAAGAGTGATCGGAAGGTGGATATGACGGATAAAGTGTTTACAGAAACGGTGCGGATTATTGCGGCGAAAGCCGAGGTTGATCCCCAGTCCATCACAACCCAGACCGAGCTCGAAACATTGGATATTCAATCGCTGGATCTGGCGGAAGTTATCTTCGAGCTGGAAGACGCCTTCGATATCGAGATTGAGATGAATGCCGCCAGCGCTTTTGACACGCTCAAGACGGTTGGCGATGTTTGCGATTCCGTGCGCGCGCTTCGTAACGCATGACCACCGCCGACCCTATCGTGATTACGGGGCTCGGTGGCGTCTGTTCTCTGGGTAAAGACGCCCATGAAATTTGGACATCGATGAAAGCCGGTGTCTGTGGCATTGCCCCGCTCGATATTCCCACATCGGTTGAGTTGAAAACGGCCATTGCTGCGCAAATCAAAGAGTTACCCGCGCACACCATCCACCGCCGTCACATGGCAACAATGAGCCAATTCGGACTGCTTGCCGTTTTGGCTGCCAATGAAGCCCTGGCCGATGCCGGGCTTGATGCATCCACGATAGACCCGCTGCGCACCGGCGTGGTGATCGGCACGGGTGTTTACGGTGGTGACGTTGTGGATCAAGCCTATCGCGATGTGCTGATCCACGGCAAAAAACGCACAGAGATTTTTGCCGTGCCCAAGGCAATGCCGTCGTCGCCGGCGGTGCATATTTCCATGATCCATGGGCTTAAGGGGCCGGTTTTTGGGGTCACGTCAGCGTGTGCGTCAGCCAATAATGCGTTTGCCAGTGCGCTGGATCTGCTGCGGGCGGGGCGCGCGGATGTGATTGTTGCCGGTGGCACGGACGCGCCGCTCAACTATGGCGTGATCAAGGGCTGGGAGGGCATGCGGATATTGGCTAAGACCGGTTGCCGACCTTTTTCTGCCGACCGCGAGGGCTTGGTGCTCGGTGACGGTGCCGGTGTTGCCATTATGGAGCGCATGTCGCACGCCAAAGCGCGCGGCGCGACCATCATCGCGGTTGTTGCCGGTGCCGGGCTGGGCGCGGACGCAGGCGATATCGTGTCGCCGGACGTCGATGGCGCGACCAATGCCATGCGGCAGTGTCTCGCGGATGCGGACCTTTCGCTGACCGATATCGACTACATCAACGCGCACGGCACCGCGACGATGGGCAATGACAAGACCGAGACGCAGGCTATCCGCGCCTTGTTCGGTAGCCATGCGGATTCGTTAGCCGTCTCATCGACCAAGTCGATGCACGGCCATTGTCTGGGCGCGTCTGGCGCGCTGGAGCTGATTGCCTGTTGCGGCGCGTTGCGCGAGGGCATTGTGCCGCCGACCATCAATTTGACCGTGCCTGACCCGGACTGTGATCTGGACTATGTGCCCGGCACCGCGCGCCAAAAAGGGGTCCGCGCAGTGTTGTCGAACTCGTTTGCATTTGGCGGCTCCAATGCGGTGATCGCGCTCACCAAACCATGATGATGCACCGATGACCCGCCGTATGATTTCATCGGGCTCGCCATTTGAGGATATCGCCGGTTATTCCCGCGCCGTGGTGCAGGGCGATTGGTGCTTTGTGTCCGGCACCACCGGCTATGATTACAAAACCATGACCATCGCCGACGATGTTGCTGCGCAAACCCGCCAGTGCCTCGCCAATATTGATGCGGCATTGGAAGAAGCAGGTTTTGTGCGAAGCCACATCGTGCGCGCGCAATACACCATTATCGATGCTGCTTTTGCTGAAACCGTTTTTCCCATTCTGGGCACCTATTTTAAGGGCATCCGCCCTGCCGCGACCATGATTGTGGCAGGGCTTATCAAGCCGGAAATGAAAATCGAGATCGAAGTTACCGCGTTGCGCTGAGCAATAGCGTGCCTTTGTTCTTTGTGACCGCTTGCAAGCCGTTCGTCGCGGCGCTAGCTAGGCGCAACGAAAACGTACAATGGAATTGTATCATGGCTGAGCGCTCCCTTTTTCTTCTTCCCGGCGATGGGATTGGCCCCGAGGCGATGGCCGAAGTGGTCAAGCTGATCAATCACATGAATGAGGCCGAGCACGCTGGCTTTGTTACCGATGAAGGCCTTGTGGGTGGCGCGGCTTATGACGCCCATGGTGCGGCGGTGAGTGACGCCGATATGGAAAAAGCCATGGCAGCGGACGCTGTCTTGTTTGGCGCGGTCGGTGGCCCGAAATGGGATGCCGTGCCCTATGAGGTACGCCCTGAAGCGGGTCTTTTGCGGTTGCGCAAAGACATGCAGCTTTTTGCCAATTTGCGACCTGCCATTTGTTATCCGGCGCTGACCGCATCATCGTCATTGAAGCCCGAGGTTGTTGATGGGTTGGATATTCTGATCGTGCGCGAATTGACCGGCGGCGTTTATTTCGGTGAGCCCAAAGAGATCATCGAATTGGGCAATGGCCAGAAACGCGGCATCGATACACAGGTTTATGACACCTATGAGATAGAGCGCATCGCTGGCGTTGCGTTTGAACTGGCGCGCACCCGCGATAACCGCGTGTGCTCGATGGAAAAGCGCAATGTGATGAAGTCCGGTGTGTTGTGGAACGAGGTCGTGACCCAAACGCACGCCAAAAACTACAGCGATGTTGAATTGAGCCATATGCTGGCCGATGCCGGTGGCATGCAGCTGGTGCGCTGGCCGAAACAGTTTGATGTTATTGTGTGCGACAACCTGTTTGGTGACATGTTGTCGGATGTGGCAGCGATGCTGACCGGCTCGTTGGGCATGTTGCCGTCTGCTTCACTCGGTGCGCCGGATGCCACGACCGGTAAACGCAAGGCGTTGTATGAGCCGGTGCACGGTTCTGCACCTGATATTGCCGGTCAAGGCATTGCTAACCCGATCGCTATGATCGCCTCTTTTGCCATGTGTTTGCGCTATTCGTTCAACATGATTGATGAAGCAAGCCGTGTTGAAGCGGCAATCGCCAACGTACTCGACAGCGGTCTCCGCACCGGCGACATCATGGCGGATGGCTGTACGCAAGTATCCACCAGCGAGATGGGCGATGCGATTGTGAAAGCCTATAGCGGTCAGTAATCCAGCCGCAGCGGAGGGCGATCCATGCGTATCGTTCACATCGTCGCCCACCGTGCCAAGAATGGCGTCTCAACCAGTTGCAAGACGCTGATTGAGGCGCAGTTGCGCCACGGTCACGCCGTCTTGCTCATCACCATGGCGGACAGCTGGATCGCTGAGCAAGAATTTGCCGGGCCGGTGGAGATGGCATTTTCCCATCTCAAAACGCGTATTCCAGAGCTGCGACGCGTCGGTGCTATCGTGCGGGCGTGGTCGCCGACTGTGGTTCACTGTCATGGTTCGAAAGCCAACAAATACGGCATGGTGTTCCGGTTGGCGGCGGGTGCGCCGGTGGTAATGACCGCGCATTCGCGCAATATTCAGCTACCGCCATCGTTTTTCCGCGCGGTCATCGCGCCGAGCCAGCAAACGGCCGATTATCACAACCGGAAAAACTGGGTGCGCCGCGCCAAGTTACACGTCATCCCGCATCTGTTTGATGATGTCAGCCGCGACGCTGCCAAAGGCCGTGACCGCCTGATGCGGATGGGTGTGGCGGAAGATGATTTCGTTGTCGGAATTGTCGGCAGCGTTGATCATCGCAAGAACCAGATCGACGGTATCCGCATTCTCAACATGCTGGGTAACAGACCCAATGTGAAACTGGTGCTGGTGGGTGGTGTCAGCGAAAAGCACGCCATAGGTGGCTGGGATGATGCGATAACCGATCCCGCGGTCAAAGACCGCGTTATCTTGGCGGGTCATTGCGAGGACGCGCAGTCACTGATTGCCGGTTTTGATGTGTTGCTGTGCACCTCGAAAATCGAAGAAGGGCCAATTGTCGTCTTGGAGGCCATGGCGCTCAACGTGCCGGTTGTCAGCACAGCGGTTGGCATGGTGCCGTGGCTTATTCGCGATGGCATTGATGGCTATGTGTATGAGGTGGGCGCGTGCGACAAGGCGGCGTCGGCAATCGGCGCTTTGATCGACGATCCTGCAAAACGCCATCAGATGGGCCGCGCAGGGCGCGAACAGCTTTTGATTCAGTGTGATGAAAAAGCGATTCTGGAGCAGATCGATACGGTATACCGGTCTGTCGCGGAAGCAGCGGGAACGCTGTAGACCTATGATGTCAGGCCTTGCGGGCAGGTTGAGTTTTGATCCGACCGCCAACCCCGTGCTGTCCAGTTAACACCGAGTGCCATGTCACTTTGGGATGCGCTGACTGGTTCGCCATCGCTGCCAATGGCGTAAAAATCGACACAATTATCCGAGCGCTTAATTGTTATGAAGCAGCTACCTTCAAAGTCTGTCGCGTCTTCATAAAAGGTGCACAGCGCATCGTCTTGCGCATACCAAGTGCCGCGCAGCCGGTATTCGGGGTCCTGGTAGTCGGTTTCCTCATCGACGAAGAAAGTTTCGCGCCACCGCACACCGCTTGGATACTGGCCCAGCAGTGTTTTGCCGACCACCAGCGTGCGGATCGCTTGATCGTCAAGGCGTTCTGCCGCGCCGGCCGGTGCGGACAGGGTGAGCATGGCGGTCAACAGCAAAGCGGAGATGATGTTTTTCATGGGTCGACGATAATCCAATCTGCGCGTCAGACCAAGGTGATTGACATTTTTGCCGCATTGCAGCACAAGGCAGCCACCATGAGCACCACGATCAAGACGAAAAAGACGATCTGACACGCTCCGCCCCGCACTCTCCCGGGGGCGGGATGAGTGGCGCTTGCCGAAAGCAACGGGAGAGAGGAGCAAACAAACCATGGGTTTCAAAATTGCTGTCGTTGGCGCTACCGGTAATGTCGGTCGCGAAGTCTTGGACATTCTCGCGGAGCGTGGTTTTCCCGTCTCAACGGTCGTTCCCTTGGCGTCGCGCCGGTCGGTCGGGCGTGAAGTTTCCTTTGGCGACAAGGACCTCAAAGTCCAGGCGTTGGAGACCTATGATTTCTCCGACACAGATATCTGCATCATGTCTGCCGGTGGCGAGATTTCAAAGCAATATGCACCCAAAATCGGCAAGGCTGGTTGCGTGGTCATCGATAATTCATCGGCGTTCCGCTACGATCCCGATGTGCCTTTGATTGTGCCTGAAGTGAATGCCGACGCAATTGTTGGTTTCTCCAAGAAGAACATCATCGCCAACCCCAATTGTTCGACAGCTCAGCTGGTTGTCGCGCTCAAGCCTTTGCACGACCGTGCCAAAATCAAGCGCGTGGTCGTTTCCACCTACCAGTCGGTTTCCGGTGGTGGCAAAGAAGCCATGGATGAGCTGTTTGCGCAAACCCGTGCGGTCTATGTGGCTGACCCGGTCGAAAACAAGAAATTCACCAAGCGCATCGCGTTCAACGTGATCCCCCATATCGATGTTTTCATGGATGATGGCTCCACCAAGGAAGAGTGGAAGGTGATGGCTGAAACCAAGAAGATGCTGGATCCGAAAATCAAGGTCACGTGCACTGCGGTGCGTGTGCCGGTATTCATCTCGCATTCCGAAGCGGTCAATATCGAGTTCGAAAACGAGATCACCGCCGATGAAGCACGTGACATTCTGCGGGAAGCGCCCGGCTGTATCGTCATCGACAAGCGCGAAGATGGCGGCTACATCACGCCCTACGAAGCTGCAGGCGAGGACGCGACTTACATCAGCCGTATCCGCGAAGACCAGACGGTCGATAACGGGCTGAACATGTGGGTGGTTTCAGACAATCTGCGCAAGGGCGCTGCTCTGAATACCGTGCAAATCGCGGAAGTACTGGTGAACCGTGGCTTGATCCGCGCCAAGGCTGAAGCGGCATAAAGCACGCGTGCTGCACATTTGATTTCATGAAAAAGCCGGATCGATGATCCGGCTTTTTTGTTTATTCGGCCGCTTTTGGATAGGGCCGCATATCGTCGGGCACATCATCATTGCCCGGCTCATTATCGGGCGTCTCAGCCCTATGTTCGTTCAGATTGTCTTGGCCCTGATTGTCCTGCTCAAGAGCTTTATTCTGTGCAGGCGCTTGGTAGTTTTTGCGATGTTCCAGTGGCTTGTCGACATCTCGGGCGATGAACCACAAAAGCACCCGACCCATGCGGCTGCCCCAGAAGCCTTGGTTGAGTGCCTGATAATGCGATGCGGTAAAAATCACCAATGCGGCGGGCGTTACCACGAGGGTCAAGAGCGTTGAAAACGCCAGACCAAATACCATCGCCGATGACAGCGCGATCCACCATTGGGTCGATGGCGCACCAATGGTCACTTCTTGGCTCAGCAGCGCCAGGTTGATGCCAAACGCGATGGGCAATACGCCCAGGATTGCCGTCACCGCAGTGAGCATCACCGGGCGGACGCGCTCACGGCAGGTTTCCAGCACCGCATCCATCTTGTCCCAGCCTTCATTGCGCAAATAGGCATAGGTATCGATCAGCACGATGTTGTTGTTGACCACGACACCGGCCAGCGCAATCGTGCCGACCGCGGTCATGACGATGGAGAACGGCATTTGCATGATAATTAGGCCGAGCAGCACGCCAACTGTGGACATGACCACCGCGCTGAGCACAAGTAGAACATAGGTGAAGCGGTTGAACTGCGCGAGCAGCAGGGCGAAAATCAGGAAAATCGCCACGCCAAAAGCCTGACTGAGGAAGGCCGCCGCCTCTGCGCTTTCCTGGTCAGAGCCAACCATTTCAAACTCGATATTGGCTGGAAGCGACAGGTTTTGCATGTAATCTGCAACCCGCGCCTGCACTTCAGCTA
>JBAUIL010000113.1:0-24943 GCA_049682915.1 Ahrensia sp.
GAGTCCATTGACGGTTTTGAAGCGCAATTGACCGCCATTGATGAACAAATTGCCATTGTGCGTGAAGAGGCAAGCCGCAAGCAAGACTTGCTTGACCGGGGCCTGACCAACCGGTCGGAATATACGGAACTGCTGCGTGCCAGCGCCAATCTGGTGGGGCAGCGCGGTTCAATCGCTTCGCAAATTGCCGCCGCGCGTACCCAAATAATCGAAGTGCGCGAACAAATTGTACGCCAGCGCACGACCGTCGTTGAAGAGGCAGCGGAAGGAATCAATCAGGTCCGGCTGCAACTGCAGGATGTCAATGAGCAGATCGGCACAGCCCAAGATGTCGTCGACCGCACAATTGTGCGCAGTCCCGTCTCAGGCACAGTGGTAGAATTGAATGTGACAACACCGGGAGCCGTTGTGGCACCGGGTGGGACCTTGGCAACAATCTTGCCTGATCAGGACACGCTGGTGGTCGCCGGCCGTCTTAGCCTCAATGATATTGACCTGGTCACTGTCGGCCAAGAAGCGCAATTGCAATTCGTCGCACTCAACCAGCGTGTCACACCCAGTGTGCCCGCCGAGGTAACCTTTATCTCAGCGGACTCCTTGCGCGACGAGCGCACCGGTGAGCCGTTTTACAGCATTGAGCTGCGGATCGCCGAACTGCCCGATGCCATCGACCCGGCCAATATCTATCCCGGCATGCCGGTATCGTCATTGGTTTCAACGCCGGACCGCACGTTCTTTGAATATTTGGCTAAACCAATCACGGACTCGCTGCGGTTGGCATTCCGCGAGCAATAGATGGGCTTTGTGCAAGCTGTGCGTTGATGGCTGGTTTGCTTGCCGCGAATCGGCGGTGAAGCTATGGCTTGACCATGTCAAAAAACACCAAACCACCTTTTGGCGATGGCGGCGATGATGCCGCTAAGGAAATCGCTCCCATCGATTTGAAGGCTGCGCTGGAAGAGCGTTATCTAGCCTATGCCTTGTCGACCATTATGCACCGGGCTTTGCCCGATGCGCGTGACGGCATGAAGCCGGTTCACCGCCGTATTCTTTATGCAATGCATGAGCTGAAGCTGAACCCGGGCGCTGCCTACAAAAAATGCGCGAAGATCGTCGGCGACGTCATGGGTAACTACCATCCGCATGGCGACCAGGCGATCTATGACGCGCTGGTGCGTCTGTCGCAGGACTTTTCCGTGCGCTATCCGCTGATCGACGGGCAGGGCAATTTCGGCAACATTGATGGCGATAATGCCGCCGCCTACCGCTACACCGAAGCGCGCATGACAGAGGTCGGCACATTGCTGCTGGAAGGTATCGGTGAGGACGCCGTCGATTTCCGGCTCAATTATAATGAGGAAGAAGAAGAGCCTGTTGTCTTGCCTGGCGCTTTCCCGAACCTGTTGGCCAATGGGTCCTCCGGCATCGCTGTCGGCATGGCAACGTCCATCCCGCCGCACAATGCGGCAGAGCTGTGTGACGCGGCGCTGCACCTGATCAAACATCCAAACGCATCGATAGAGAAGTTGGTCGAGTTTGTGCCGGGGCCTGATTTTCCGACCGGTGGCACCATTGTAGAGCCCCGCGACGCTATGGTGGAGGCCTATAAAACCGGCCGCGGCGGTTTCCGCGTGCGGGCACGCTGGGAAAAGGAAGACACAGGGCGCGGTGGCTACCAGATCGTCATCACAGAAATTCCCTATCAGGTCCAAAAAGCCCGGCTGATCGAGAAGATTGCCGAACTGCTGATCGCCAAGCGCATTCCGCTGCTGGAAGATATCCGCGATGAAAGCGCAGAAGATATTCGCGTCGTGCTGGAGCCGAAGTCGCGCAGCGTTGATCCGCAAATTTTGATGGAGAGCCTGTTCAAGCTCACCGATCTTGAAACGCGTATCCCGTTGAACATGAACGTGCTGTCGGGTGGCATTGTGCCCAAGGTGATGGACTTGCGTGAAGTGTTGCGCGAGTGGTTGGAGCACCGCCGCGATGTGCTCATCCGGCGCTCCCGCAACCGCCTAGGCATTATTGAGCGTCGCCTTGAGGTGCTGGGCGGCTATCTGATCGCCTATCTCAATTTAGACGAAGTCATCCGCATCATCCGCTTTGAAGACGCGCCAAAGCAAAAGCTGATGGAGACGTTTGAACTCACTGAAGTGCAAGCGGACGCCATTTTGAACCTGCGTTTGCGTGCATTGAACAAGCTGCAAGAAGTGGAAATCCGCAAGGAATTTGACGAGCTGAGCGCTGAAAAAGACCAGATTGAAACTCTGCTCGGCGATGAGGATTTGCAGTGGAAAACAATCGCCTGGGAAGTCGGCGAGGTCAAAAAGAAGTTCGGTAAAGATACCGAGATGGGCGCACGCCGCACCGACTTTGCAGAAGCGCTGGAAATCGACATCGAAGCTGTGCAGCAAGCGATGATCGAGAAAGAGCCGGTCACGGTTGTGATAAGCGAGAAAGGCTGGTTGCGCGCCATGAAGGGCCATATGGCTGACTTCGCGGGCCTTACCTTCAAGGAGGGCGACGAACTCAAATTCGCTTTCCACGCGGTGACGACAGACAAATTGATCGTGCTGACCACCGGCGGCAAATTCTACACCATCGGTATTGACCGCTTGCCCGGCGGTCGTGGCCATGGCGAGCCTATCCGCATCATGGTGGATATGGAAAACGACCAAGACATCGTTGCAGCGTTCACCCACAAGCCGGGCCGTAAACTGTTTCTGGCGTCGTCGGTGGGCAACGGCTTTGTCGTGCCAGAAGTCGATGTGATTGCCAACACCCGCAAAGGCAAGCAGGTGATGAACGTCAAAATGCCAGATGAAACGCTGTTATGTGTTCCTTTTGGCGACCAAGAGCCGATGCCTACCCATGTTGCGACCGTTGGCGAAAACCGCAAAATGCTGGTCTTCGCGCTCGATCAAGTGCCGGAGATGGCGCGCGGCAAAGGTGTACGTCTGCAAAAATTTAAAGATGGCGGCATCAAGGACGCACGTTTGTTTGTACTGGAGGCAGGCCTGACCTGGCAGGATAGCTCCGGTCGCACATTCACCAAAATGCCCGAAGAGCTGACCGAATGGATGGGCGTCAGGGCAGGGGCCGGACGCATGGTGCCCAAGGGATTTCCGCGAAGCGGAAAGTTTGGTTGAATGCAACAAATAAGCCGCCGACAGTAAGACTGCGGCGGCTTTCGGCACTGCAAAACCCGTTAGTTTGTCAGGCGCAGTGTGTAGGATTGCAGGTTCTGCAAAAGCTCCGCCATTGCAGCACGAATATCGACTGGATCGTTTGCCGTTCTCGCCAGCGCGGGGCTGCTGGCGCAGTCTTGCATGTGACGCTCAATGTCAGGCTTCAAAACGTTGTTGATTTCTGAGAAGCGCGTGTCTCCATCGGTGCCGACTGTGGGAATGACGTATTCCACATTGAGTGTAATGACCGTTGCTTGATTGCGGTTTTTTAGGTCGTTGCAAAGGCGGTCGTCGAACCCTTGTGATGTAAACCACGCGCCCGGCGCACCGTTGATAACAGGTGAAAACGCACGGAATGCCGGGTTTTCGGAGCCGACATTCGGACCTGCAAGGTCAAAAGCAATATTGGTTGAAACGCCATCAGTCACTAGGATTACGCTTTTACGTCGTGCCGTTGAGCGTGATCCATCGCCAGAAATGCCGACAATGCTTTCCAATTGATCAATGGACCGATCAAAACCTGTGCCGCCTTCATTCAACTCGTTACTCAACTCAACAGTGCCGAGTGCCGTTTGAACGAGCGCAAGATCGCTCGTGCTGGGCTGGACTGTTGTAAGGCTATTGGAAAAAGTATGGACTGCAACACTCATGAGGTCACCATATCCCTCCGCTTGCAGCGAACCCACCAAGTCTATTGCGGCTCTTTTCACTACGTCTATGCGCAACTCCGCGCCGGCGTTGCGCGCGGCAATATGCGTATCGGAGTATCCTGGCAGACCGGCAGGTATGTGACACGCAAATGCGCAGTTAATCGCAGTGGCCATACGTGCAATTGATGCGTTGTCCGCTCCAACACCCATGGAAGCCGAATTGTCGATGACGATGTGGATTTCGTTGTATTCCTGACCCGCAATATTGGCCGCTGACTCAATGCTGATCGGCAAGGGAGGCGACTCAAATATTTTCGCCAGCGTCAGAGGGGACTCGCCGGTGTAGTTGGCAGTGCCGCTATAGGTCAGGTTGTTGATCGAAACTTGAGCACTGAATTGCCCAGAATACGGGATCTGGTGATCCGCCATCTGGGCCCGGAAATATTCGCCGGCCAATTGCTGGCCACGGCTGATGGCCTGCTGGTCGCTTGCGCCACTTTTCGCAACTTGTTCCGTTTCCCGCACGCCTGCCAAAATGGCCGCATCAGCCGCGCGCTGGATGTAACTGCGTGTGTTCACCGCGGCGGCATAGTCAACCGCCAGAGCCACAGCGCCGATGGTCGGCACAGCCAAAAGAGCAAACATGATGCCAAAGTTGCCTTTAGTGTCACGAATAAATGTTTTCATGTGATCAACTTCCCTTGTGGGAGTTAGACTAGCAAATACAAGTTAACGGCTGCTATAATCGGAGTTGTGCGGGCGACCGCAGCCCGTCCTATGGTTAACGGACGCCCAAGCGCTTGATTACATGGTGAGACGTAGCGTTGTCGCTTGTAGATTGCCCAGCAACTCTGACATCGCAGCCTGAATTTCGGCAGGGGACTCCGCTGCTTTAGACAATTCTGGTGCTGAGGCGCATGCTTCCATATGCGCTTCGATGTCGTCTTTCAAAATCTGGTCAATTTTGCGAAAACGGGTGTCAGCAGGTCGAATACCTTGCGTCGGTATAACGTAGGAAACGTTCAGCGTTGCAAGGGTAACGTTGTTGCGACTTTTCAGATCATCGCAAATGCGCTCATCGAAGCCCTGAATCTGCGCAAAGCTGCCAGGGGCACCGATAGTCGGCAGGAAGGGGGTGTAGTTCGGATTTGAAAGCGAGTGCCCGCCATGACCACCATAGGAATAGGATGCGTTTGTCGAAAGTCCATCCGTAATGAAGACCACCGCTTTGCGGGGGCGGCTTGGTGAGGAGCCATCACCGCTCGTACCAATAATGCCTTCCAGATCATCAAACACCGCATGAAAATCTGTGCCACCTGCCCCCAGGTCATCGGAGAGCTCTATGGTAGCCAGTCGATTTTTAGCGTTTTGAATGCTGGGATTGGGGTTAGAGACCGTTACAACTTCGTTGGAAAAAGTGTGTAAGGCGACGCGAAGGCGGTTGCCGCTTGGTGCTGCGTCCAGATCGTCGAGAATGCGATCAACCGCTTGTTTTACCACATTGATACGCATGGGAATATTTTGTGCGACTGCCGTGTCCCATGTGTCCAACGCCGGATCAACATCTCCGCGAAGTTCGTCTGGAACATGGCAAGCAAATGCGCAGCCCGTTGGTTCACCTATGCTGCGCGTTGCATTTGCCAATTGGCCAATCGCTGCATCATCGGCCCCAACACCCATTGAAGCCGAGGTGTCAATGACGATGTGTAAATCAACATATTGCGTCAATTGGATCTCGGCGCGTGAAGTGCTTTCAATCGGAAGCGACTGGCGATCCAAAATACGCGACAACGTGGTCTGAATTTGAACATCAACTCCCAGTGACCCGGATACAGTATTGTTGTTAATGCGCACGACCGGTGTGAACCATCCGTAAATGCCGTTATCGTTCACTTGCACTTGAGTTTGGAAAAACTCAATCGCATAGGCACGCCCGGCGCTTTCGGCTTGCCTTATCGGTGTTCCGTCCTCGTACAAGCGTTTGGCTTCTTGTACGCCCGCCAAAATGGCGGCGTCGCCTGCGGCATGGGCAAATGACAGCGCATTGCTGGCACGGGCATAGTCGACGGCAATGCCGGCCGCGCCAATCACCGGAATCGAAACGATAGCGAAAATAGCGCCAAAATTGCCGCGTTTATCTAAAAAAAAGTTTCTCATCAGTGGACCTAATTTTCATTATTTACTTGGTTGTTTCCACTATTCTATCGATGAAATTATTAAATGAGTATATTTCTCTGCATCACAGTGTAATATTTGGTTTATAGCGGATTAATAATTTTGTGCGACCAAAATATTTAGTTGTTTAGTAACCATTTCAATTTTCACTTTTTCAATAACTAACCGTTAATCATCACATATCTGCGCCACCATATCGGCGCTCTTTCCATTGGAAGTTCGAGTGTTCAGCATGCGTAAGACGGTTCTAGGCGGGTTCCTTATTGCTTCATCGGTTTTGGCCGGGTGCACATCGTCCAACAATATCGATGCCGTAATGGCGATGCCGCCATCCGCGGAAACAACGGCTTCAATCACTCTTCCAAAAGCAAAAGTGCCCGGCGCGGAGGCGCAAAGCCCCGATGTGGCAGCCTACCAGCAACCGCTTCCGGCGCCGCTTGGCCCGGACGGTGAAGAAGATGGCCTGCCCGTGCAGGTCGTCTCAACATCGGCAATTTTGCCGCCACCGGATGTGAAGCCATCGACAAGCCCTGAGAAACCTAAACCCGCATCCCTTCTCGGTGGTACCCGCAACAGGTTTGCGGACCTGAAGGTTTATCCAGCGCAATTCCGCGATGCCAAGCCGGTCAACTTTGGCAAAGCATCGCCGCATCCGTTTGAAGTGCATGGCGTGGATGTTTCCCATTGGCAGGCTGATATTGATTGGAAAAAGCTGCGCACCCAAGGTGCGAATTTCGCCTTTATCAAAGCGACTGAGGGCGGCTTGCATGTTGATCGCTTGTTCAAGCATAATTGGAATAAGGCGCATGAAGCGGGCATACCAACCGGGGCCTATCACTTCATGTATTGGTGCCGGAATGCCGAAGAGCAGGCCGATTGGTTCATCCGCAATGTGCCAAAACAGGCTGGGTCACTACCGCCCGTGCTGGACGTGGAGTGGCATGGAAACCGCAAAACCTGTCCACACAAAATCTCAAAAAAGCGCGTGCTTGAAAAGATGAAAGTGTGGATGGACAAAGTCGAAAAACACTACGGCGTAAAGCCGATCATCTATACCGCACCAGACTTTTATGAGGACAATCTACAAGGGCAGTTCAAGGACTATTCGTTCTGGCTCCGCTCGGTGGCTGAGCATCCGAAAGGGCGCTATCCAAACCGTGACTTTGCCTTCTGGCAATATTCCGGCACCGGTCTGATGAAGGGCGTGAGCACACAGATCGACCACAACGTCTTCAATGGTACTGAGGAAAGCTGGAAGCGCTGGTTGAGCGAACGCGTGCAATGAGCAACAACGGACGGATGAAAAACACTGTCCATATCATCGAGAACCATGATTTCGGTAGCGCGGACGCAGGCGAAACCCATCTGCGCCATCAGGGCTACAATGTGCACATCCACAAAGTCTGGAAAGATGCGCCCATGCCGAAATTGGACGGCAATACCGCCGGTGTGATGGTTCTTGGCGGGCCGCAAATGGTGTCCGAACACGAAAAATGGCCTCACATGGCCGCTGAGTTCCGCTTCGTTGAAACCGTCATCCAACAGCAGGTGCCGCTGATTGGCATTTGTTTGGGTGCCCAGGTGATCGCCCATGTCCTTGGTGCGTCCGTGCGTTATGCGCCCGATGGCCAACAATTGATGGGCTACTATAAAACCAAGCCTGTGGACCCGAAGAGCCATTTGTTTGGACAAGAAATGTACGTGCTTAATGGCAATGCACAGGGTTTTGATGTGCCCAAGACGGCTAAGCTGTTGGCTTATTCCGACGAGACCACGCACCCAAACCAAGCGTTCACCTATGGCGACACAGTGATAGCGCTACAGTTCCATCCCGAAGTGACGCGCGACATACTCAACCACTGGCAGACGGACTATGCCTATTTGCTCGGCAGGCCGGGAACGCAAACGATTGCGCAACAGGATGCGGGGTTTGTGCAGTATGATGGCGCTATAAAGGCGTGGTACTTAGACCTTTTGGGCAAGCTCATTCAGCCGCTTGCTTAGATCCACCGCCCCACATAAGCCACCGTCTCCGCATCAAACCAGTTGCGTGAAAACTCTTCCACCGTGCCGCCATTGCTCCAGCTAATCCGTTCGACATAGCCGAGTGCTGCGCGTTGTGCGAAGTTGCTGTGACGCGCGGCAAACGCGGGGCAGGGTGCAACGCCTACCTTGTCTTCAATGCCAGCAATCCAGAATCCCAGTTTATCGCGGTAAAACAGATACATGGATTCATTAATTGAATCGATCTCTAAGTCCGGTGCATGCCGCGTGTCGAAGTAAATTTCTTCGAGCGCCGCTGGAGTTTCGCCAAGGTGCCGCAACCGCCGCACACGCCAGGCGGTTGATGATCCGTCCGGTCCGAGCTTTGGCGCGCCATCCGGCATATTCACCTTGTCCAGCGACAGGATTGATGCACGCGGCAGCCCCGCACCGGCCTTCAATTCTAGGCGCAAAAATGAATACACGCCGCCGATCTTCTTTTGACGCCGCACATAGGTGCCCGATCCCTGAATGCGCTCCAGCAGGCCGCGCTGCTCCAACTGCGCCAGCGCCTTGCGCAGCGTGCCCACGGCAACGCCCAGCTTCGCGGCCAGTTCCGCCTCAGTTGGCAACCTGCCGCCATCGGGCCAAATGCCAGCCGCAATCTCGCGCGCCAGCAATTCCGATATCTGAACATAGCGCGGCAGCGCGCCGCCCGGTTGCTTTGGTGCCATGTTAGGGGCTCGTTAATTGTCCAAATTCATTCACTATTGATACACTAATATGACGATGGTATTGCTGACGTCAACACGCCGCTTTTGCGGCATGAATATCGCCTTGGGAGCATTTAATGACAATCGTTCCAATCAACTCGCCTGATCTGGATGCCGCCGAAGTTTCCTGGTTCGCGCCCATATGCTCCGACGATTACCGGTATCTGGGCGTGCCCGATGGTGAGTTGCGGTCATCGTTTGAAAACATCTCTAAAATCGTCAAAACGGCAGAGCAGTTGGGATACCGCAATATCCTGTGTCCTTCCTCCTATCAGGTGGGGCAAGATACCTGGTCGTTTGTTTCAGCCATGGCGCCGCTGACCCACGACATCAACATGCTCGCAGCGATCCGCTGCGGAGAGGTTCATCCAGTGATGTTGGCACGCGCGATTGCAACCGTGGACCACGTCATGAAGGGCCGTTTGACGCTCAACGTCATCTCGTCGCCATTCCCCGGCGAACAGGCATCCAGCGAATACCGCTATAAGCGCAGCCATGAGGTGGTGGAGATCTTGCGTCAGGCCTGGACGCGCGATGAGATCAACTATCAGGGCGAAATCTACGACCTCAAGGGCTTGAACACAGACCCGGTACGCCCCTATCAGCAAAATGGCGGGCCGCTGCTCTATTTCGGCGGCTATTCGCCGGACGCTTTGGAGTTGTGCGGCAGCCAGTGCGATGTTTATTTGATGTGGCCTGAAACAGAAGAATTGCTCGCTCAGCGGATGCGCGATGTGCATGCCAGTGCGCAGGCGCATGGCCGAAAGTTGGACTACGGTCTGCGCGTCCACATGATTGTGCGCGACACGGAGGCCGAGGCCCGTGACTATGCCGAAGAGTTGGTGTCAAAACTCGACGATGACATCGGCAGAGCAATCCGCGAGCGCGCGCTGGATGCCAAGAATTACGGTGTTGCGCTTCAGTCTGCCAGCCGCGATGCTGCCGGTGACGATGGTTATGTGGAGCCTAATTTGTGGACCGGCGTCGGCCGCGCCCGTTCCGGCTGCGGCGCTGCTTTGGTCGGCTCCGTCGATCAGGTGATGACCAAAATCGAGCGCTACCAGAACATGGGCATTCGCGCTTTCATCTTCTCGGGCTATCCGCATCTGGATGAATGCAAAATTTTTGGCGAGAAGGTTCTGCCGCAGTTGAAAACCTGCTCGCTGCCCCATGTATATGGCAGGGTGCCCGATGAGACGCCGGCAACACCGTTGGGTGCAGGGGCAAGGTTATAATGAATACCGCAATGCAAATGGTTGATCTGGGCCATGGCGTGCCGTCCATGAGCCGACTTATCTACGGCGTCTGGCGACTGGCCGATGACAGCGATACGTCCGATAAAGCCATCATCGCAAAAATCGAAGCCTGCTTGGAGCAGGGGCTGACAACCTTCGATCACGCCGACATTTACGGTGATTATTCCTGCGAGGCACTGTTTGGCCGTGCCATCAAAGATCGCCAGGACATCAAAGACGCGATGCAGACCATCACCAAATGCGACATCATGCTGGAATCGGCCAAATACCCCGACCATCGCGTAAAGTATTACGACACCAGCCCCGCACACATTCAGCGCTCGGTTGAGGCGTCGCTATCGCGCATTGGGATTGACGTCATCGATCTGCTGCTGATCCATCGTCCGGACCCTTTCATGGACCATCACGCCACCGGTGCCGCGCTGGATGGCCTGATTGACGCGGGCAAGGTGCGCGGCATTGGCGTGTCAAACTTTATGCCTTGGGATGTCGATCTGCTGCAAAGCGCGATGAAATACCCGTTGCTGACCAACCAGATTGAGATCAGTTTGTTGGCGCGTGAGCCATTCCTCAATGGCCAAATCGCACAATGGCAACGCATGGGGCAGCCACTGCAGGCGTGGTCCTCATTGGCGGGTGGCCAGCTGTTCGACCTCAGCAACGCCGCAACCGCGCGCTTGACCCCGCGCATGAAAGAGATTGCCGCGCAAAACAGTGTTGGCATCGACGCCGTGGCACTGGCCTGGCTGTTGGCCCATCCGGCCAACATCATGCCCGTTGTCGGCACCAACACTATCGAACGCATCAAGACAATTTCCGATGCGTTTAAACCAGAGATCGACCGCCAGACGTGGCATGAGCTGTGGTCACTCGCCACCGGACACGAAGTGCCCTAATGACAAGGACCAAGATAATGAACGCTGGTGCTAATTTGAGCTTTGAGACATTGGAAACTGAACGATTGAAAGCGGCCATGGGCAGCTTCGCAACTGGCGTCACTGTCGTGGCGACGCATATTGATGGCGTTGATTATTCCATGACCTGCAACTCATTCAACACCGTGTCTTTGGATCCGCCAATGGTGCTCTGGTCAATCCGCAAGGCCAGTGGCAGCCGTGATGCCTTTGCCAAGGGGGGCGGCTACACCGTGTCAGTTTTGTCCGCCACGCAGAGCGATATCGCCATGCAGTGCACCCGCGGTACACCGCAAGAACGGCTGGACGGCATCGCGACAACCCGTCTCGATTCCGAACGCGTTATCATTGATGACGCGAGCGCCTGGTTTGATTGCGAGATCGATCAGATCATCAGCGCCGGTGACCATGACATTCTGATTGGCAAGGTTATCGCCTTTCAGTCGCACGATGCGCAGCCGATGGTCTATGTGCGCGGGCAATTCACACGCGCGCAATAGTCGGCTTTGGTTCTTTTCCAGCGCGTAATTGCCATAGCGAATGTGCCAGCAGCGCGACGATGATGATCGTGCCGCCAATGGCGGTGCGACCGGTGACGGCTTCGTTGAAAATCAGCCAGACCCAAACCGGTGTCAGCACGGTTTCCAACAGATAGAACATCGCAACTTCCGCGCTCGAGATGTATTTCGGGCCCGTTGCCAAACACCAGAATGCCGCCGGTAGAACGATAGCGCCATTGATGATAATGAATATCGGCGAATCGATATTGAACCCCGTATCGCGGGTGGCAAGCACGGCCAATCCAAACACAACGGGGATTATACCGCCGATCATCGGCGCAAAGCCCATATCGGTGCCTGCTCGTTGACTGAGCGTTAGCGCCAGCGCGAGACCCATCGAGGCGACCAAAGCACAGAAGTCTCCAAACAGCGTGCCGGAGCCGACACCATCAGACACAATCAGAGCGACCGCCGCCACAAGCACAATCATGGTGACGACTGTCACCGGTTTGGGCCGCTTGCCCATGATCATCCATGTCAGCAGGGCCGCAAACATCGAGTTGAGCGCAAGAATAAATACCAGCCGTCCAGCGGATGTGTAGAAAACGGCCGCGGTGAAAAAGATCGCCGCAACCCCGTATATGGCCGCGACAATCAAGCCGTCACGGCCTGGTATGAGAACTGGCGCTTTGGCACTGGCTTGTCGCCAGATGAGCCAAATGACAAAAGCCGCGACCGCAGAACAGCCTGACCGAAGCACCATCACAGAAAGCACATCGCCGCCACCGGCCATGATCAAAGGAATGTCGATTGTTAAAATCATGCCGCCGATAAACGTGATCAGCAGGCCCTTGGCATGTGGCGTCATGCGCTGTCTTCGCGGCGTTCCCAGCCGGACGGGCCGAGATGTTCCTGCGGTTTGAACCGCGTCTTATATTGCATTTTCCGGGATCCATCGACCCAATAGCCAAGATAGACGTGCGGCAACCCAAGGCTTTGCGCGCGCGCAATGTGATCAAGTATGATCCAACTGCCCAAGGACCGCTTTTCCTCTTCAGGGTCGAAGAATGAATAGACCATCGAGTAGCCGTCCGCCATCACGTCGCTGAGCGCAACCGAAACGAGCGGCCCTTCACCTTTGCCGGTGATGAAACTGTCGGCACCGCGACGGCGGTATTCCACGATCCGCGTGTTGACGTGGCTGTCTTCCACCATCATCGCATAGTCCAGCACCGTCATGTCCGCCATGCCGCCTTCGCCGTGGCGCGCATCAAGGTAGCGGCGGAAAAGCGAATACTGCTCGCTGGTCGGTTCGGCCGGCCGCTCCACGCCGATCAGATCATTGTTGAGAGACCGGATACGCCGCAGATTTTTGGATGGTTTGAATTCACCGGCGAGAATGCGCACGGAAATACACGCTTGGCATTGCTCGCACGCCGGACGGTAGGCGATGTTCTGGCTGCGCCGAAAACCGCCCTGGGTCAGAATATCATTCATCTCCGGCGCTTTATCGCCGACCAGATGGGTGAACACTTTGCGTTCCAACTGACCCGCAAGGTAAGGGCAGGGCGATGGCGCTGTCAGGAAGAATTGCGGTGTTTTGGTGTCGTGCTGCGTCATCTTTAGGCGAGCCGTTGATTTGCTTACACGATAAGATGTGCAGTCCTATGTCTGACAGTCAAGACTTAGTGCGTGACATCGCTGCGCACGGCGACCGTTCCAAGGAATATGTCGTGCAGCATGCGTTTGTCGCGGGTGAAAAGTGACACCAAGACGATAAACGGTGTCAAAATGACATTGCCCGCCCAAAACAGAACCGCATGGACGATGGCAGTCACAAAATCGAGCGGTGCGCCATCGTAACGCTCGATCCGGATGGAGGCGACGCGCATGCCCGGCGTTGCCTGCGACGCGCTGCTGACGGTCCAGCCGATATAGCTGAGCGCAACCAGCGGGCCCAGAATGCCATAGAGCAGCCAGCCAGCACCCAATGTGGCAAATCCCAAGATACCGATAATCGGAATCGCAACCAGACACAGCACAATCACAATGGCGTAGTCGATGGCAAACGCCACCACGCGGCGCGAACGCACACCGTCAAAATAGCGCCAATCGCTGAAGCGCTCATTGATTGGCTGGTTGTTGTCTACAGTCATCACATCATTTTCCATACCCATGAAGTGGTGATGGCCTCAGCCGCATTCAAGCCTACTGCGCGGCAATCGCCTGTGCGACGCGTGGCGCGAAATAGCTCAAAATGCCGTCACATCCGGCGCGTTTGAAGCACATCAGCGTTTCCATCATCACCCGGTCACCATCAATCCAGCCGCGCTGGCTGGCCGCCTCAATCATCGCGAACTCGCCCGATACCTGATAGGCGAAAACCGGCATCTGAAACGTGTCTTTGAGATCGCGGCACACGTCGAGATAGGGCAGCCCGGGCTTGACCATCAACATGTCCGCGCCCTCAGCCACATCCAGTTCCGCCTCTCGGATTGCGTCATGGCGGTTTGCAGGGTTGATGTAGTAGGTCTTCTTGTCGCCTTTCAGCAGTCCCTGCGTGCCAATCGCCTCGCGGTAGGGGCCATAGAAGGCGGACGCAAACTTTGTCGCATAGCTCATGATGGCTACATCCTGATGGCCCGCTTCATCTAGCGCATGGCGGATGGCGCCGACGCGTCCATCCATCATGTCGGATGGGGCTATGACATCAGCACCGGCTTCCGCTTGCGCGACTGCGGCCTGCATTAAGATGTCGACCGTTTCGTCATTGACGATCAGGCCGTCGCGCAGCACGCCGTCATGGCCGTGGTCTGTAAACGGATCCAGCGCCACATCGGTAATAATGCCAATGCCAGGCACCTGGCGCTTCACCTCGCGCACAAACTGATTGACCACATTGTCATCATCCAGCACGTGGCTGCCCGTGGCATTGCGCTTTTCGATGGCGACATTGGCGAAGGGGGCAATGGCAGGAATGCCAAGCTCAGCGGCGCGCGCGACTGCTTCCACAGCCTTGTCGACCGTCATGCGCTCTACGCCGGGCATCGCGTTGATGGATTCGGTCCGGTTTTCACCTTCAATCAAAAACAGCGTCCAAATCAGATCGTCGGCAGTCAACTGGTTTTCCTGCACCAGCCGACGGCTCCAGTCCGCGCGCCGCATCCGGCGTAGCCGACGTCCGCCCGTGACTTGATCAACAATATGTTTCATTGCATTGCTCCGCACACTATCTGGGTTGAAACGGTCGCCTAACATGAGATAATGCGACGCGCCATAGAGACCAATCATGCAATGCGCCGCGCAGTTGACAGGAGCAGCCCGTGTCCGAACCCATGCCCTACGGCACCATGCGCCCTGATGAGGGGGCAATGGCACGGACGGGTTATGTCTGGTTCTTGCGCTTTTTGGGTGTGGTTTGTTTGTTCGGCGCGCTCAATTATTGGGCGCAACTGACGGGCTTCATCGATATTTCAGATGACAGGCGCTTTGACGAACTGTCAGCCAATGCCCGTATGTCTTACACCGCTCTGGCTTTGGTGCTTCCCTTCGCCGGGCTGGGCCTTTGGTTTCAGTCCAGTTGGGGCATCGTCTTATGGGTTTCGTGCGTTATTCTGCAATTCTGCATGTATACGCTGTGGGACGCTATCTATGGCCGCAATCCTGTTTTGCTGGCACTGATTGCGGCGGCAGCGCTTATTCTGGCTGGCTATCTTATTTGGTTGACCATCCAACAACGCCATGCGCGTTTAAGCGGTTATTAAGAGTGTTTCAGAACAGGCCTTAGATAAGGTCTCATTAACGCTCAATTTTAGGTCGAATTTTATTTGCATTGGTTAGATTGCACTCCAACGGCGGACAAAAAGAATTCGCCACCTAACGGTAGAGAGGCACCACCGATGAACAATATTGCAACAATGCACAGTCAGACGAAATCTGCTGACACGGGCACCAACCTGAAAAATATGTATCTTGAAACCCTGCAGCTGGTTGAGCGTTTGCATCGCCGCTTGTTGGATGTTGTCAAAGACGAGTTCGAGCGGAAAGGCCGCAGCGACATTAATGCGGTTCAAGCGCTGCTGTTGTTCAACATTGGTGACGCGGAACTGACCGCCGGCGAATTGCGCACACGCGGTTACTATCTCGGTTCCAATGTGTCCTACAATCTCAAAAAACTGGTGGATTTGGGCTTCATCGACCACAAGCGCTCAAAGACCGACCGTCGTGCTGTGCGCATCAGCCTCACCGATGAGGGTCGCGACATTGCCCAGACCGTTCAAGCGCTTTACAACCGTCACATCCAGTCCATCGAAGCCGTTGGCGGTATGAAAGCCGATGATTTCGACACCATGAACAAAGCCATGCAACGCATGGACCGTTTCTGGAACGACACCATTCTGTATCGCCTTTAAGATCAGGCGCTATACGCGAGCAAAAAAAGCGGGCTTTTCAGCCCGCTTTTTTATTCGAATGTTTGCTGTTGGCCAACGATGGCACTGACACGCGGCAAGAGCTTTGGCACCCGTTGTTTGTAGGCCGCATAGTTTGGGCGGCTTTTCTCAAGCCATTGTTCGGTCAGGGGCAGGGACACGCCCATGATGACGCCGGTGAGCAACAGCGGGCCGCCGAGCGCAAAGAGGCTCCCGGAAATTGCAAACGCACTGACGCCAAGCCCCCACCAGAGAATGATTTCGCCCAGATAGTTGGGGTGCCGTGACATTGCCCATAGGCCCTGTTCAACGATTTGAGGGGACGCATCACTGTGAGCGCGTTGCTTCTTGCCGCGCACCAATTGCGCATCCGCCACGCTTTCGATCACAAAGCCAACAGCAAAGATTGCCAGCCCGAGACCGAACACGAGCACATTAAAATCCGGGGCGACCGACGTGCGCATGGCGATGTGTACCGGCGTGGCAATGACCCACAGGATCACTGCCTGCAACAAAAACACTTTAAACAGGCTTGCCCACCAATAAGTCTTGCCGCCTTGGGAGCGCATTTCGCGGTAGCGGCCATCTTCGGATGTTGCGCGCATGTGGCGCGTCCCCAGATGCCAGGTCAGCCGCGCTGCCCATAGGGTTATTGCTGCCATGAAGATGGTATGTTCGATAGAAAACGTCCCATGAAAGGCCATTGTGATAAAGCCGATGACCGCAAAGCCCGGACCCCAATAGAAATCGATGACACCGGCATCCTCGGTGGAAACATGAATTAGCCATATTCCCGTGAAAACAAGGCTTGTGACGATGAGCGTGACGGCAAGTGCGGGATCCATTGATCTGCCTTAATTGTAACGGAAGCGTGTTTAGGGTTTCCAGTTTGTTAAGTTGCAATCGTTAAATAGAACGATCATCTTGGTTATGAATTGAATACGCGGGGAACCCATGACTGGATTTATGAAAACCAATCGACGCCAGATTGTCGCGACGATGGCGGCACTTGCATCAGGTGCGGCGATGGTAACTCCAGCCAAAGCGCAGCAAACACTCATGGACATTCTACGCTCGCCGCAGCGCGGCGCATGGGATGATCAGTTTGACGCTGCCGGTGCACGCAAACCCAGCGTTAAATCGCGCCAACCAATCCTCAGTCCGGCGACAGCTTCTTATGTGGAGCGCGCGATTGATGATTATCGCGCCATTGTTGCGCGCGGCGGTTGGCCACGCGTCAACGCGACCCAGCGTCTGCAAGTGGGTGTTTCTGAAAACTCGGTGCGCGAACTGCGACAAGTGTTAGTGCGCACAGGTGATTTGCCAGCCAATACCGGCGACAGTCAAACATTTGATAGCTTCTTGGACGCGGCCGTGAAGCGCTTCCAGCAGCGCCACGGCATGGTAGCCGACGGCGTCATTGGCAACTACACACTTGCAGCACTGAATGTGAGCGCCGATGAGCGTTTGACACAGCTTGAAACAAATCTGGTGCGCCTGCGCTCCATGTCCGGTTTCCTCGGTGACCGTTATGTCATGGTCAACATTCCTGCCGCCGAAATTGAGGCGATCGAAGGCGACCGTGTTGCACTACGTCATAAGGCAATTGTCGGCAAGATTGATCGTCAAACGCCAATCCTGTCGTCAAAGGTCCACGAAGTTATTTTGAACCCATATTGGACGTCACCAAAGTCGATCATTGAAAAAGACATCATTCCCTTGATGCGCAAAGATCCGACCTACCTGACACGCAACAAGATTCGCCTGTTTGACAATGCGGGCTTGGAAGTGGCGCCAGAAACCGTCGATTGGTCAACCAACGAGGCGGTGAACCTGCGTTTCCGCCAGGACCCCGGCAAAATCAACGCCATGTCTTCAACCAAGATCAATTTCCACAACCCCCATGCTGTTTATCTGCATGATACGCCGCAGCAGAGCCTGTTTGGCCAGTTCTTGCGTTTCGAATCGTCAGGTTGCGTGCGTGTTCACAACATTCGCGAACTGTCGACTTGGCTGCTGGAAGGCAATCCGGATTGGGATCGCACCCGCATGGAACGTGTAATTGCCAGCCGTGAAAACACGCCCATTGCGCTCAATGAACCTGTGCCGATCTACATGGTTTACATTTCAGCGTGGTCGACCGGTGACCGGTCTGTGCACTTCCGCGATGATATTTACACGCGCGATGGCATCGACTCGCTGCAACTGAGCTCAAATACCCTTTGATATCGTGTCCAATTGCGACGGTTTGAAGCTGTATTGGTCATGACATCGCGACCGGCTTTGTGTATGGGAGTGCCAACGCACTTTCATCCATGCAAAGGACATCGCCATGTCAACAGATGTATCAGCCAACGCCAACCCGTTTGAAGGCTTCTTCGGCCAGACCCTTGAAGAGCGCGATCCCGCTATTTTTGGTGCCGTCCGCCAGGAGTTGGGCCGTCAGCGCCATGAGATCGAGCTGATCGCATCAGAAAACATCGTCTCGCGCGCCGTTTTGGAAGCGCAAGGCTCGGTGATGACCAACAAATACGCCGAAGGCTATTCTGGTCGTCGCTATTATGGCGGTTGCCACTTTGTGGATATCGCGGAAGATCTGGCCATCGAGCGCGCGACAAAGCTGTTCAATTGCGGCTTTGCCAATGTGCAGCCTAACTCTGGCTCGCAGGCCAACCAAGGTGTCATGCTGGCGCTCGCACAGCCCGGTGATACCATTTTGGGCATGAGCCTGGACGCCGGTGGACACCTGACCCATGGCGCGCGCCCCAATATGAGCGGTAAATGGTTCAACGCAATTCAATATGGCTTGGACACCGACACAGGCTTGATCGATTATGATGAAGTCGAAGCGCTGGCCAAAGAGCACAATCCTAAAATCCTGATCGCCGGTGGTTCCGCCTATTCGCGCGTGATCGATTTCGCGCGCTTCCGTGCAATTGCTGACATGGTGGGTGCTGTTTTGTGGGTCGACATGGCCCATATTGCGGGTCTGGTGGCTGCCGGTCTGCATCCAAGCCCGTTTCCCCATGCCCATGTCGCAACCACAACCACGCATAAAACACTGCGCGGTCCGCGCGGCGGCATGGTTCTCACCAATGATGAGGCGATTGCAAAGAAGATCAACTCGGCGATTTTCCCCGGCCTGCAAGGCGGACCATTGATGCACGTGATCGCGGGTAAAGCCGTCGCTTTTGGCGAAGCGCTACAGCCCGAGTTCAAAAGTTACATGCGGTCAGTAGCTGAAAACGCCAAAGTGCTTGCACAAACGGTGATCGAAGGCGGCATGGATGTTGTATCCGGTGGCACCGACACCCATTTGATGTTGGTCGATCTGCGCCCGAAAGGCGTTACCGGCAAAGCAACCGAGCAGGCGCTTGGCCGTGCGTTCATTACCTGCAACAAAAACGGCGTGCCGAACGATCCGCAGAAGCCCACCATCACATCAGGCATCCGCCTGGGCACACCGGCGGCAACAACCCGTGGCTTTGGCCCGGCGGAATTCCGCGAAGTGGGCCAGCTGATCGTGCGTGTTGTTGACGCTCTGGCTGAAGCAGGCGAAGACGGTGACACATCAGCCGTGGAAGCTGCTGTAAAAGAAGACGTCATCAAGCTGACGAACCGTTTCCCCATGTATGATTATATGGGCTGATGCGCTGTCCATTTTGTCATTCTGAAAACACGCAAGTAAAAGATAGCCGCCCCGCTGAAGACGGGACGGCTATTCGCCGTAGGCGTGTCTGCTCCGACTGCGGGGGGCGTTACACCACGTTTGAACGGGTGCAATTGCGTGAATTATATGTCGTTAAACGCAACGGCAAACGTGTGGCGTTTGATCGCGATAAGCTGGCGCGGTCGTTTGAGGTCGCGCTGCGAAAGCGGCCCGTCGATCATGAACGTGTGGAACGCGCTGTGTCGGGCATTGTGCGTCAGTTGGAAAGCTCAGGCGAGCCTGACATCGCCTCCGATGATATCGGTCAATTGGTGATGGATGCGCTCAAGGGCCTCGATGATGTGGCCTATGTGCGTTACGCGTCCGTCTATAAAGACTTCCGCGACCATCAGGATTTCCAGGAACTGATCGGCGAACTAGGTGGCAATTTGCCACCGGCTTCCGACCAAGCGGCAGATTAGCATGACCAGCCACAGTGCTCGTGATGATGCGCGGTTCATGGCGGCGGCAGTGCGCCTGTCTCGCCATCATCTGGGTCTGACCGGCACCAATCCCTCCGTTGCCACGCTGATCGTCAAGGATGGCTTCATTGTCGGGCGCGGCATTACTGCGCGGGGTGGGCGTCCCCATGCTGAAGCGCAGGCTCTGGCAGAAGCGGGCGACAATGCGCGCGGTGCCACCGCCTATGTCACGCTGGAACCGTGCGCCCATCACGGTCGCACACCGCCCTGTGCCGAGGCTTTGGTGAGGTCCGGCGTATCACGAGTCGTTGGTGCGATCGAAGACCCCGACGACCGCGTGGCCGGGCGCGGCTATGAGATTTTACGGCAAGCGGGCATTGAGGTTGTGCGCAATGTCGGTGCAGCGGATGCAATGAGCGTGCTGGGCCATTATTGGGGTAGGGCCGAGACCAAACGCGCGCAAGTGACGCTGAAGCTTGCGGTCAGTGCCGACGGCAAAATCGGTTTTGCCGACCGCCCGCAGGCAGCGGTGACCGGCCCAATCGCCAAAGCGCAAAGCCACATCATGCGGGCGCAACATGACGCCATCCTGATCGGTAGCGCAACCGCGCGCATTGACAACCCGTCCTTGACCTGCAGGCTCGCAGGCCTCGCAAGCCGCTCTCCGGTGCGCATCGTACTGGACACCTTTGCGATGCTTGATCCCGCATCGGCGCTGGTTCAGTCAGCGCTGAAAACACCTCTATGGTTGGTGACAACACAGCCTGAATGCGAAAGGGCGCAAAAGCTGCGCCAGCATGGCGTACGCATTATCGCAGCTGCAGGACATGATGGACGCATCGCCCTTCCGGAACTGATGGACGACCTGGCCGCCCTTGGGATTACATCCATTTTGGTGGAAGGCGGGGCCGCTGTTGCCCAATCATTTCTACGAGAAAGACTGGTGCGCCGCATCGCCCTGTTTGAAAGCCCTAAAGTACTGGGCGCCGATGCCGTTACATCACCCATCAGGCCGGATGAATTGCAGTCCGGCTTTGCGCATGTTCGTAGCGACGTGCTGGGCGATGATAAATTGCATTTATTGGAGGCAAGCTGACATGTTTACCGGCATCATCACAGACATTGGTACCATTGCCGCACTTTCTGAGCGTGAGCAGGGATTACGCCTGCGAATCGCGACATCTTACGACCCCGCAACGATTGATTTGGGTGCGTCGATTGCATGCGCTGGTGTTTGCCTTACCGTCACTGACAGGGGCAGCGATCAGGGCACCAATTGGTTTGAGGTCGAAGCCTGGGAAGAAGCGTTGCGGCTCACCACCATTTCAAACTGGCATACGGGCACGCGGATCAATCTCGAACGCGCCATGAAGGTCGGCGACGAGTATGGTGGTCACATGGTCTCCGGTCATGTAGATGCGACAGCGGAAATCATCTCGGTGGATGATGAAGGCGAGGCGCGGCGTTTTCGTCTACATGCGCCGGATAGTCTTATCCGCTACATTGCCCCCAAAGGGTCGGTAGCGCTGGATGGCACATCGCTTACGGTCAATTCAGTCGACGGATCGGTGTTTGATGTTCTGCTGATCCGCCATTCCCTGTCTGTGACAACATGGGCGCAACGCAGGCAAGGCGATCGCGTCAATTTGGAAATTGACCAGATGGCGCGCTACGTTGAGCGTTATGTCAAGCATCTTGCGCAGTTGGACAAACAGGCGTAGGGCACCGCTTCACCCTTTGGAGAACGCACGCCATGGCGATACGCAAACCGCATATCCTCATCGTCGAAGCACGGTTTTATGATGACCTGTCCGACGCTTTGCTTGACGGCGCAAAATCCGCGCTGGACGGCTCAGCGAGCTATGATGTTGTGACAGTGCCCGGCGCGTTGGAAATTCCTGCAGCCATTGCTTACGCGCTCGATGCGGATGAGTATGACGGCTATGTCGCGCTCGGCATGGTTATCCGTGGCGAAACCTATCATTTCGATATCGTTTCTAACGAGTCGTCGCGCGCCCTGATGGATTTGTCCGTCAATGAGCAACTGGCAATCGGCAATGGCATTATGACCGTTGAAAATATGGACCAGGCGTGGAGCCGGGCTGACAAGACCCGCAAGGACAAAGGCGGCTTTGCCGCACGTGCGGCACTGACCATGATAAAACTGAAAGATCGTTTTGGCGCCGATGACTGATCAATCCACACCGAAGCCCAAGGGCGCCAATAAGCGCGGCGCTGCGCGCCTTGCCGCAGTGCAGGCCCTGTATCAGATGGATATCGCCGGCACAGGCGTGCTTGAAACCGCAGCTGAATACGAGACTTTCCGGCTGGGTAAAGAGCTTGACGGCGAGCAATATCGCGACGCTGATGCGCCGTGGTTCCGCTCGATTATCGCCGGAGTTGTCAATGACCAGCAGGCGCTGGATGTGATGATCCGCGACTCTTTGATCGACGGCTGGCCGCTTTCGCGGCTCGACAATACGCTCTTGGCTATTCTGCGCGCTGGCGTGTGGGAATTGCGCAATAAAGCGGACGTACCTTCGCCTGTTATCGTCAATGAATATGTTGATATCGCTCGGGCGTTTTATGAAGATGGCGAAGAGCCGCGCATGGCAAACGCGGTCTTGGACAGGCTGGCAAAGCGCGCTCGAAGCGCGGCCTGACGGCAAAGCGTATAAACCAAGGTGTCACATGGGCAATCAAGCAGCACTTGAACTGGCATATGCAAAGCGCACAGTGCTGAAAATTGCCGGTGCGCAGGCCATTGTTGGCTCTGCTGCGCCCGTGGCCATCTCGATTGGCGGCATCGCCGGGCACTATCTTTTAGGTGCTGACAAAGCACTCGCCACCTTGCCGGTCACCGGTTTTAACATTGGCGTTGCGCTCGGTGCACTGCCTGCGGCCATGTTGATGCGCGCTGTGGGTCGCCGCGATGGTTTTGTGTCCGGCGCATTCGTCACAGCCATCGGTGGCGCGATTGCTTGCATAGCAATCTTCATGCACAATTTCTGGCTGTTCGCCATGGGGCTGATGGTCATCGGCATGGGCGGGGCTTTTGTGCAGCAATACCGGTTTGCCGCGGCCGACGCCGCGCCCAAGATCTTCAAGCCGCAAGCGATCTCCTGGGTGCTTGGTGGCGGTGTGGTCACCGCCATCGTGGGGCCGCAACTCGTCATCTGGACGCGCAGCCTTTTCGCACCGGTTGAATTTGCCGGTGCCTTTGCCGGGGTGATCGTGCTGGGCGTGTTGGGCGCAAGTCTGCTGATGACATTGCGCATTCGCACCAATGCGACCGAAGAGGCGGAGACCGCCTTGGAAACAGAACGCCCGCTTGGCCAGATCATCCGCCAGCCCCGTTTCATGGTCGCATTCACCTGCGCTGTGACCACCTATGCGATGATGGCTTTCGTGATGACGGGCGCGCCGCTTGCCATGGTCTTGTGCGGCTTTAGCGCTGACGAGGCGATGCTCGGTATCTCTTGGCACGTCATGGCGATGTTTGCGCCGAGTTTCTTCACTGGCAAGCTGATCGCCCGCTTCGGCAAAGAGACCATTGTCGCCGCCGGGCTGCTGATTCTGATCGGGTGTGGCGTCGTCGCGCTTTCCGGCGTCAGCCTGTGGCAGTTCTGGATTGCGCTTATTTTGCTCGGCATCGGCTGGAATTTCGGCTTCATCGGTTCAACGGCGATGCTGACGGATTGCTACCAGTCCTGTGAAAAGAACAAAGTACAGGGCGCGCATGACTTTGTGCTGTTTTCCACCGTGGCAGTTGCGTCGCTGATGTCGGGCGCGACGCTGAACATGTTCGGCCATTCCGCAGAGCTCGGCTGGTTCGTCCTCAATTGGATTTTGCTGCCTATTGCCAGCACCTGCCTGGCAATACTAGTGGCGCACACCGTGGCGGCGCGGCGCAAAGAAAAGCAGCTCGCCGCCCACGCCTGACACAGGTTCTCCACCGCCTAGTGTTCGCCGAGCTTGACCAGTTCCATTGCGTTCTGTTTATCTGCTGGTCTGACGCGTGCCTTGGGAGAGGTGCGCGCAAAATCGGGGAGGGGGTGCAGGCAGTGCCGCGCCCCCACATTGGAGGACTATTATGATATTACTCGCCGTTATCGGCTGCGGGCTCATTTCAATCGTGTATGCGATTTGGGCAACGCAATCAGTATTGGCTGCAGATCAGGGCAATGCGCGCATGCAGGAGATCGCCGGTGCGATCCGTGAAGGCGCCAATGCTTACCTGAACCGTCAATATTCAACCATCGCTATCGTTGGCGTCATTGTGGCTATCGCCACCTATTTTCTGCTTGGCGCGACCGCGGCCATCGGTTTCCTTATCGGGGCTGTGCTGTCGGGTCTGGCGGGCTATATCGGCATGTTCGTGTCGGTGCGTGCTAATGTGCGCACGGCGCAAGCGGCTGCGCACTCGCTGTCGGGCGGCTTGGACATCGCGTTCAAATCGGGCGCGATCACCGGCATGCTGGTGGCTGGTCTCGCGCTGCTTTCGATCGCTGTCTACTACTACATTCTGGTCGACATCATGGGCATTTCCCCTGAAAGCCGGGTGGTTATCGATGCGCTGGTGGCCCTGGGTTTTGGTGCTTCCCTGATTTCAATCTTCGCACGTCTGGGCGGCGGCATCTTCACCAAGGGTGCTGATGTGGGCGGCGACCTTGTGGGTAAGGTTGAAGCAGGCATTCCCGAAGATGATCCACGCAACCCGGCAACCATTGCTGACAATGTGGGCGACAATGTCGGCGACTGTGCCGGCATGGCGGCTGATCTGTTTGAAACCTACGCGGTGACCATCGTGGCCACCATGGTTCTGGGTGCCATCTTCTTTGCGGGCACGGCGGTATTGCCCGAGGTTATGTTGTACCCGTTGGCAATCGGCGGCGCGTGCTTGCTGACATCAATCGTCGGCACGTTCTTTGTGAAGCTTGGCG
>JBAUIL010000114.1:0-4907 GCA_049682915.1 Ahrensia sp.
AGCAGGCTGCCCACAGCCCACAGCGCGGTGAGCATGGTGGTGCTGGCAACCGAAAGGCCCAGCACTTCGCCGCCATAAGGCTCCAGCAATACGTCCTGCATGGAAAACGCCGCAGAGCCGAGCGCCACAGCCAAGAGCAGACGCGCCACGCGGCTATCCTGCCGGTACAGCGCAAAGGCCTCGCCAAAAGAAGGTGTTTCGCGGTCATGGCGGGTCAATGCCGCATTGCGCGGCTCCTGCTTCCAGCAGGCAACCAAGTTGATGATGATCGTCAGCACCGCAGCACCCTGGATTACCTGGATGAGCCGCATCGCCGAAAAATCACGCAGCAGGAAAGCAAACGCCAGCGCGGCGATAATCATGCCAACCAGCAGCATGACATAGGTCAGTGCGACCACGCGCGGACGGCTTTCTTCGGATGCAAGATCGGTCGCCAAAGCCAAACCTGCGGTCTGCGACATATGCATACCTGTGCCGGTCAGCAAAAACGCCAACGCCGCGCCCACTGGGCCTGCCCATGACGGGCCCACGGTTTGTGATTGCAGCAACAAAAGCGCAAACGGCATGATGGCAAGGCCACCAAACTGGAGCATGGAGCCAAGCCAGATGTAAGGCACGCGTCGCCAGCCCAGCAGTGATTTATAGGTGTCGGAGCGGTGACCGATCAGCACGCGGAACGGCGCTGCCAGCACAGGAATAGCAACCACCAAGGCAACCAGACTGGTCGGCACGCCCAATTCAACGATCATCACACGGTTCAGCGTGCCCGTCAGCAGCACAGCAGCCATGCCGACCGTGACTTGAAACAGCGCCAAGCGAAGCAGACGGCCAAGCGGCAGGTCAGCCGAGGCGGCATCGGCAAACGGCAAATATTTCGTGCCGACGCTCTGCCACATGGCAGCCATACCAATGGTCTTTTGTGCAGCTTTGGTGGTCGGGTTCTTGGCCATCAGCGCTTCACCTCAACGGCATGGGAGATGTAAAAACCGCTATTGATGCGCTTGGTGCCACCGGCACGCCATGCCGACATCGCGGGATTTGCGAGCAATGAACCGACAAGTTTAGTCGGGCTGACCGGCACAATCGCCGGCGAACGGTCACCGCGCGGAAACGCCTTGCCAACCGCCCACATGGTCGACAACAACGGCGTGGCGGGTGCAACCGTCACAACCATTTGCGTCGTGCAGCGCTGCGCCAAGCCCAGCAAGGTTTGCTCCATATCGTGGCGCTTGTAATGGATGATTGAATCCATCGCGACGATGGCATCAAACGTGCCGTGTTCAGCAGCCAACATGTCGCCCGCTTTAAACGTCACGCGGCCCGCCATCGGCTCATCCGCCCAGCGGGTCTGCGCAAAACTGATCATCTCGGCGGAAAGGTCCACACCCAGCACGTCAGCACCCTTGGCGGCCAAGGCGGCCGCCAGCGGGCCGGAGCCGCAACCGGCATCCAGGATGCGCCAACCGGTCAGATCATCTGGCAGGAAGTCAATGATGGACTGGCGCATGGCGTCACGCCCGGCGCGCACGGTCTGGCGGATTTTGCTGACAGGCGCATCGGTCACAAGCTTCTTCCACCCATCGACCGCCGTGCGGTCGAAATAGGTTTCCAGCTCAGCACGACGCTGAACGTAGCTCGGATTATGGTGCGCTTGTTCGGTCATAGTCTCATTCAAAGCCGAGGAAATCGAAGATTTCCCGGTCCTTCATTGGTTCACAAATCAGCTCATCAGTGCCGTCCCAAAGCTGTTGGGCAAGCCGCAAATATTCTTGCTGGATAGCGACGATCTCCGGATCATCACCCATCTCAAAAAGCGTGCACTTTTTCAGCCGTGAGCGGCGTACTGCATCACTGTCTGGAATGTGCGCCAACCGTTTGAGGCCCAGCGCCTCATTGTAACGGTCAATCTGATCGGTATCTTTGGAGCGGTTGGCGATAACGCCACCGAGCCGAACTTCATAGTTTTTCGATTTCGCCCCAATTGCCGCAACAATCCGGTTCATCGCAAAAATCGAGTCAAAATCATTGGCGGCGACAACAATGGCACGTTCCGCATGCTGCAGCGGTGAGGCAAAGCCACCACACACAACGTCACCCAGCACGTCGAAGATCACAACATCGGTGTCTTCCAGCAGCTTGTGCTCTTTCAGCAGCTTGACGGTTTGGCCGACAACATAGCCGCCGCAACCCGTGCCCGCAGGCGGGCCACCCGCCTCAACGCATTTAACGCCGTTATAACCTTCAAAAACGAAGTCCTCTGCGCGCAGTTCTTCAGCATGGAAGTTCACTTCTTCCAGAATGTCGATGACCGTCGGGATGAGGCTTTTGGTCAGCGTAAATGTGCTGTCATGCTTGGGGTCGCAACCGATTTGCAGCACCCGCTTGCCGAGCAGTGAAAACGCAACCGCCAAATTGGATGACGTGGTCGATTTGCCAATGCCGCCCTTGCCGTAAATCGCAAAGACTTTGGCACCGTCAATTTCCATGGTCGGATCGAGGTGAACCTGAACGCTGCCTTCGCCGTCTTGTTTGCCGTCAACACCTGCGGCGCTTTTCAACGCACGAGCCTTTTCAGCTGCTGTTTTTGGATGGGTATAGATGTTCATGCCGCAATCTCCACAGCGCTGGATTTGATGCCTTCAACCCGGTCTTCGAGCTCTTCACTCGCATCGGTCAGCGCATTCAGTGTTTCTTCGTCAGGGTGCCAGTATTGGCGGTCGCTTGCTTCAAGCAGGCGGTTTGCAAGCTTGGCGCTCGCTTTCGGGTTCAGTGCGGCAAGCCGCTCGCGCATTACCGGGTCAAGCACAAAGGTGTCTGTCAGGTCTTTGTAGACCCACGGGTCAACTTCACCGGTGGTCGCAGACCAGCCCAGCGTGTTGGTGACGTGGCTTTCAATCTGCCGCACGCCTTCATAGCCGTGCTGCAAAAGCGCCTCATAGAATTTCGGGTTCAGCGTACGGGTACGGGTTTCAAGCGCCACCTGCTCATTGAGCGAACGCACTTTGCCTTTGCCAGTGGTTTGGTCGCCGACATAGACCGCCGCAGCCTTGCCGCCATTGCGTTTGATAGCTTGCGAAATGCCGCCCAGCGTATCGAAATAATGGTCGATTGACGTGATACCGAGCTCCACAGACTCGATATTCTGATAGGCCGCATCGACATCTTTCAGCACGGCGTTCAACACATCGGTTTGCTGCGTCGGCTTACCGTCCACACCGTAAGCAAACCCCTTGCGGTTGGTGTAGGCTTCCGCCAATTCGTCTTCGGCTTCCCAAAGGCCACTGTCGACCAGCAGGTTGACGTTGGAGCCATAGGCGCCCGAGGCATTGGAGAACACCCGCAACGCCGCTGTGTCCATGTCGCAGCCATTGGCTTCAGCATAGGAAAGCGCATGCTTACGCACCGGGTTCATCTCCAGCGGTTCGTCCGCCTGCGCTGCTTTCAAAAATGCTTCCGCCAAAAGCTTGGTTTGCAGCGGCATCAAATCGCGGAAAATGCCGGACAGCGTCACCACCACATCAATGCGCGGACGGCCCAGCTCTTCCAGGCTCATCAAATCAGCACCGGCCAGACGCCCGAAACTGTCAAAGCGCGGCTTGGCACCGACAAGCGCCAAGGTTTGCGCGATGGGTGCGCCTTCGGATTTGAGATTATCAGTGCCCCACAGCACCATCGCCACGCGCTCGGGCAGCGCGCCATGATCTTTCTTGAAACGTTCGATCAGTAATGCTGCTTGCTTGGCGCCGTCCACACAGGCGTAAGCACTGGGCAGGCGAAACGGATCAAAGCCATGCAGATTGCGGCCGGTCGGCACGATGTCAGGTGAGCGCACAACATCACCACCGGAGACTGGACGAATGTAGCCACCCTCAAGCGCGTGCATCAACGCTGGTAATTCATGGTCAACCTGCAAGTCAGCGTTCAATTTAGCCAGCCGCTCGACCGCTTCTGCCAAATCACCGGAAACCTGCACCTGATCACCGGCGGCAATCCGCGCCAGCAATTCAGCCGGCACCGCATGCTCGCCGGAAGCTGTGTTGACGCTGGCCAGCAGGTCGGCGCGCCGCGCATCATCCATCTTCTGGCCAACGACATGCAGGCCGTGCGGAATAAGCGTCTGCTCATAATCCAGCAATTGCGCGTGCAGCACTTGCACTTCGGTTTCTGCCGCGCCTGCCCATGCCGGTGCGGTTTCATCGACCAGATCAAGCGCTTCGGCTTGCGCACGCAGTGTCTCCACCATGGCAATGCGCTCAGCATCTTTGGTCGGCGGCAAAGCGCGGTAGCGCTCAATGGATGACTTCAAGTCCGCCAAGCCTTTATAAAGCCCCGCATGGGCGACCGGCGGCGTCAAATGGCTGATCAGCGTGGCAGCGGAACGCCGCCGCGCAATCGCGCCCTCGGACGGGTTGTTGGCCGCGTACAGATAAAGGTTCGGCATGTCGCCAATCAGCCGGTCCGGCCAGCAAGCAGCCGTCAAACCAGCCTGTTTACCCGGCATGAATTCCAACGCGCCATGGGTACCGAAATGCAGCACCGCATGGGCCGCAAACTCTTGCCGCAGATAGCTATAAAACGCACTGAACGCATGGGTTGGCGCAAAGCCGTGCTCAAACAGCAGGCGCATCGGGTCGCCTTCATAGCCGAATGGTGGCTGAATGGCGACGAACACATTGCCGAAATGCTTGCCCAGAATGAAAATATCCCGGCCATCGGTTTGGGCTTTGCCCGGTGCCGGGCCCCAGACCGCTTCAATTTCCGGCAACCAGCGCTCGCGCTTCACATGCGTGTCGACATGCACCCGCGCCCCAATATTGGCAGCTTGGCCGAATGTGTTGGCGTCACCCTCAAGAATGGCCTCGCGCAGTGCGTCCACGCTTTCGGGCACATCAACGGTGTAGCCCTCG
>JBAUIL010000115.1:0-17336 GCA_049682915.1 Ahrensia sp.
TTGAAGCATCCGCCACGGCGTTGAGACCGGTGGTCTCGATGATGCGCGCGCGGCGTCCTTCATTGGGTTCAACCAGCACAATGTCTTCGAAACCTTGCGCCCGCAGCGACAGCGCCGCCCCGACACCGATCGCGCCGCCACCAATCACCAGCGCCGGCGCTTTGACGAGCGATGCGTCAAGCGCCTTCAAACCAAGGCGCACGCCATGCCAACCACAGGCCAGCGGCTCGGCAAGCGACGCTTTAGCAAGCGGCACATCATCAGGCACGACGACCATATTTTGCGCGGGCGTTACCACATATTCGGCAAATCCGCCTTGGCGCGGCGGCATTGAGAGGATGGTGCGTGTGCCGCACAAATTCGCCCGCCCATTGGTGCAATGAACACAGGTACCGCACCCCGCCAATGGATTGACGGTGACTCGCGCTCCAGCCTGTGCGCCCTGCTCCACCACGCCTGCCACCTCATGGCCAAGCACCAACGGTGCCGGACGGCGCTCATCGTGGCCGGCCCAGGCATGCATGTCCGAGCCGCAAATGCCGCAACTGTCAACGCGCACCAACGCCTGACCGGGCTTGAGGTCCGGCGTCGGCATCTCGCCGAATTCCAGCGTCTTGGTGCCGGTATAAATGAGTGCTTTCATTTGGCCGTGAAGCCTCCGTCTACAAACAGTGTCTGGCCGGTCACATATTGGCTGGCATCACTGGCAAAAAACAAAAAGGGCCCCGACAGATCATCCATCGTGCCATTGCGGCCGATGCAGGTCTGCGCCGCATTCGCCGCCGCCCGCGCCGGATCGGCAAACACCGGCCCGGTCAGTTCGGTGGGGAAAAAGCCGGGCGCGATTGCATTCGTGTTGATGCCGTCCGCTGACCATGCCTGCGCCATGGCGCGCGTCAACTGGCTGATGCCACCCTTTGAAGCGCCATAGGCCATGCCGCCGGGAAACGCGCGCACCGACTGAAGCGAGGCAAAATTGATGATGCGGCCCCATTTCTGCGCCCGCATGGCAGGCACCATCGCCTGCGCCAAAAAGAACGGCACCCGCAAATTGAGATCAAGCGTGATGTCCCAGCCTTCCGGCGTCACATCGTCCGCCATCTGCCGCGTGTTGATGCCCGCCGCATTGACCAAAATATCCGGCGCGCCGAAAAACGCTGACGCCTGCTCAATCACCCCGTCAACAACCGCGCGGTCCGATAGATCGGCTTCCAGCACCGCGGCGCGGCTTCCACCCAAGCCATCGCACCACGCCGCCAGCGCTTCACCGCGCCGCGCCAAGCCGATAACCTTCGCTCCGGCCTGCGCCAGCACCGTTGCACAATGCTGGCCAATGCCAGCGCTGGCACCGGTGACAAGCGCAATCCGCCCCGTCAAATCAGCGCTGAATACCGTCATCCTATTCGTCGACCGCGGACAGATCGAAGTTCTCACCGGGGAAATATTTCGCCAGCCGAACATCGGACGTGCGGGCATGGCCCTCCATGCCTTCAAGCCGCGAAATGCGCGCACTGGCAATCGACACATCGCGCGACGCTTCACGCGTGGCGCGTTGCCAGGTGACGATTTTCAGGAATTTATGCACAGACAAGCCGCCGGTGTATTTCGCCGCACCTGATGTCGGCAGCACATGGTTGGTGCCCGACGCTTTGTCACCATAGGCAACCGTGGTTTCCTCACCAAGAAACAGCGAACCGTAGCACTGTAGCCGGTTGAGCCACCAATCAAGGTCCTCGGCCTGCACGGTCAGATGCTCCGGCGCATAGTCGTCTGAGGTTGCAGCCATCTCTTCACGGTCGGCACACACGATCACTTCGGCATAATCGCGCCATGCGGCAGCAGCGTTCTCGCGGTTGAGTTCGGGCAGATCATTGATCAGACCCGGCACCAGTTCCATTACCTTTTCCGCCAGGACGCGATCATCGGTCACCAGCCAAACAGGCGAGTTGTAGCCGTGCTCCGCCTGACCCACCAGATCAGCGGCAACGATCAGCGGATCGGCAGCGCCATCAGCCAGCACGAGACTGTCGGTTGGTCCGGCAAACATATCAATGCCAACGCGGCCAAACAGAATGCGCTTGGCTTCCGCGACAAACTGGTTGCCCGGCCCGACAATGATATCCGCCTCAGGCAGGCCGAACAGGCCGAACGCGAAAGACGCCACCCCCTGCACGCCGCCCATGGCGAGGATGTTATCAGCCCCGCACACATCAGCGGTGTAGACAATCGCCGGGTGAATGCCGACGCCCGGGCGCGGCGGTGAACAGACCGATACGTTTTGACACCCGGCCACCTTGGCCGTTGTTACCGTCATGATGGCAGACGCCACATGGCTGTAGCGGCCACCGGGCACATAGCAGCCTGCCGCACGCACAGGAATGGCTTTCTGACCGGCAGTAAAGCCGGGCCGCAATTCCATGTCGAAATCACTCAAGCTTGCCAGTTGGGCTTCCGCAAAGCGTTTCACATTGTCATGCGCCAGACGGATGTCATTCTTGAGCTTTTCAGGAATTTGCGCGGACGCTGCTTCAATCTGCGCGCGCGTCATGAGGATGTCACCCTCATATTTATCAAACTGCGCTGCATAGCGCCGGGCGGCTTCCTCGCCGCCCGTTTCAATATCATTCAGAATATTCTGAACGATCTCACGCGTTTGGCCGGAGTCAGTCTGCGCTGTTTTGCCAGCCTTCTTGAGATATTCACGCACCGCTGGTGCCTCCTTCAGTCGAAATTAGTTGCCGGACATATAGTTTGGTAGCCACAGAGCGATCTGCGGGAACAGGAAAATCAGGGTCAAGCCAACCAGCTGGATCACCATGAACTGCATCATACCCAGATAGATGTCTTTGAGATCCCAATTCGGCACCACCCCTTTTAGGAAGTACGCCGACAGTGCCACCGGCGGCGATAGCCACGCCGTTTGCAGGTTTACCGCCACCAGAATGCCGAACCAGACCATCAAGTCGTACCGCTCAAGCCCGTGCACAGACAGCGATTCAACTGTCGGCAACAGGATCGGTACCACGATCAAGACAATCGGCACCCACTCCAAAGGCCAGCCCAGCAGGAACACCAGCGCCATAATGACGAGCAGCACCATATAGGGTGACATCTCCAATGACAGCAGCACTTCGGTCATCATCTTGGGCGTGCCCAAGGCGGAGAACTGCGCGCCAAAGAAGTTTGACGCCGCCACCAGGAACATGATCAGCACGGTGATCTCCAACGTCTTGATCAGGCTGTCTGAGAAACTTGGCCAGTTCAACTTGCCGTAAGCAAGCGACAACAGGATTGAGCCGAAGGCGCCCATCGCTGCCGCTTCCGCCGGTGTCGCAAGGCCAGTCAGAATAGATCCGAGCGCAAAACTGATCAAAATGGTTGGCGGCATCAGGCCCTGGAAAAACTCGTTCCACAAATCGGAGAAGTGGAAGTTCTCCTTGGCATCAGCGCTGTAAAGCGGACGGACTAAGTACGCGGCAACCAGCATGAGAATAACCCAGCTGCTGCTCAGCGCCATATTGGTCAGCGAAGGCTCGCCGCTGGTTAGTCCAGCGATGGAAAGCGCCAATTGACCAAAGATCACAATCGGCGTCACGATCCGCAGCACCGCGAAATTGGTGTAGGCAAGATAAGCCACACCAAACGCGGCAAGCGAAACAAAAAGCCCCGCAAACGGAAACAGGTCGGCGAAGACACCAGTGATCGACCAACCAAACACACGGCACAAAGCCAACACACCGACGGAAACCAGCACAACTTCAACGCCGTAGCGGTTGGATGTCATCGGCCGGTCTTCTTCAGGCAGGATCGGCCCAAGTGACGGGTTAATCCAACAGCGCCCGAGCGTGTAAATGAGATAGAGCGATGCAAGCAGCGCACCGGGAATGAACGCAGCACGGAAAAGGTCCAGCACCGACACTTCCAGCACCGGCCCCATCACAATCAGCATGATCGATGGCGGGATCAGAATGCCCAGCGTACCGCCGGCGGTAATGGTACCGGCTGCCAGTTGCACATTGTAGCCAGACCGGCTCATCGTCGCCCCCGCCATAATGCCCAGAATGGTCACCGACGCGCCCACAATACCCGTCGCTGCGGCAAAGATGGTGGATACGACCAGCACCGCGATAAACAGCGCACCGCGCACCCGCGCCATGATCATCTGGATCGATGCAAACAGCCGCTCCATCAGGCCTGCCGCTTCCATCACAATGCCCATAAGCACAAACAATGGCACCGCCATCAGCTGATCGTTGAGCATGGTGGAGTTGGTGTTCAGCGTCATCAACAAAGTTGTGAGCTTGAAGTTAGAGCCCCAAATGCCGAACACAAACGCCAAGAAAATCAGCGTGAATGAAATCGGAAAGCCGACAAAAATCACGAACAACATGGCTGCCAGCATGATCAGCCCAATCGTCGCCCGGTCGATATTGGGCCGCGCCGACATGATCTCAACAAACCAAGCGCCGCCCGGCGTAATGTCAGGCAGGAAAATCGCCATGCCGATCCATACCAGTGCCACCAAATAGAATGGCAACACAGCCACAAAATAGCGCTCTCGCTCTTTGCCCATTTTGTGGAGCGCGCGGAAAATCTCCGGAATACCCTGCAACATCAACAGGAAGCCACCGATGGGCATGGCGGTGCGCGCGGGCCACAAAAGCGGGCCCCATGCACTGTCAATCTGCATCGTCTCGCCGGTGGAATAGGCCAGCCACCAGAATTGGGCGGAAACGATGGTGAACAGGATCATCGACGGAATGAAAAACAACAGATACAGCGTTGCGTCCACCGTCGCCTGCGTCTTGTCGCTCCAAAGGCGATACAGAAAGTCTGCACGGATATGGACGCCGCGCATCAGGCCGTAACCGGCTGCGGCCATAAACATCACGCCGGCAATCATGCGGCTTGTGTCATAAACCCACAGCGTCGGCCCCAGACCGAGCGACCGCGCAAGGTCCTCAAAGCCGGCATCTTTCAAAATCGAAAATGAGTTGCGAGAGAAAACCTCAAACACCACCACCGCGACAAGCGGTATGAGCATCAGCGATATTAACTGCCCTGCCCGGTGGTTGATGACGTCAATCGCTGCCGTAATCGGGCGCTGCCATGGCGTCATGTCTTCTGGTGTTTCACCAGGGGCTTCGGCGCGTCGTTCTGCAATCAGCTCGTCAGCAATCTCGAGCTTTGCAGGATTTGGCTCATCTGCGGCCATCCCCTTACTCCCCTATCAACGGCACCTGTCGGCGCACTTATTGTTCAAAAATTCCCCGCCCGGCGGTTCCATGCCGGGATGTAAAGACGGGGCCTGAAGAACAGGCCCCGTATTCAAGTCGTCTTACTTCAAGGTATCAGCGTGCGCTTTACCAAGGTTGGCATTGGATGCCTGCGCACCGGCCCAGAATGGAACTGCGATGTCCGCAAACTCACGCTGTGACTGCCAAACTTCCGCGAAGAATTCGTTTTCTTCTGCGGCAGCTTCAAGCGCTTTACGCGCAGCGGCCATGTACTCGGTGAAGTAGTCCGCCGGTGTATCTTCAAGGATAACACCTTCGTTCTCGACCAGGTCTTTCAGCGCCTTGCCGTTTTCATAAATGCGGTAAGACATGGACTTGGACAGCGACGCGTTGGCCGCAACTTCCAGTGCCTTTTTCTCAAGGTCTGTCAAACCGTCATAGACATCACCATTGATATAAAGGTCAGCATTAACAACCACTTGGTGCAAGCCTTGCAGGTAGTAGTGTTTCAGCACTTTCTGGAAACCAAACACAGAGTCCGGCTTCGGGCAGCACCATTCAGCGGCATCGATTGTGCCTTTTTCTAGCGCTGGCAGAATGTCACCACCGCCCATAGCGACCGCTGGCACGCCGATGTCAGCGTAAGCAGCGCCAACCATGCCGGGCGGCGCGCGGAAACGCATCTGACGGAAGTCGTCCATTGTTTCAATCGGCTCAGGGAACCAGCCCAACGCTTCCGGACCAACCGGCTGGAGCATGAAGCCTTTGACGTTGACGCCCATCTCGTCCCACAGACGGTCATAAAGCTCTTTGCCACCACCATATTGGAACCAACTTAGGAAGGCGATGTTGTCGAGACCAACACCGGCACCGGCAATCGGTGCACCAAACAGGTTCGCGGCCGGGTGCTTACCGCCCCAATAGTGGGTCCACGCGAAGCCGCCCTCAACCAGACCGGCATCAACGGCATCCATAACATCACGCGCGCCAACAACGGCACCGGCCGGCAGAACCTCGATGGTCAACGAACCATTGGTCAACGCGGCGACGTCTTTGCCGAAATCTTCAAGCATGAAAACTTCATCTGCCGTATTTGGCAGAACTGATTGAACGCGAATAACTGTTTCAGCAGACGCTGCACTGACGAGCGCGGCGACACTGACTGTTGTTGCGGCGAGCGCAGTAGTGATTTTTTTAAACATGGACATGGTTCTCCTCCCAGTTGTCCCGATTGCACCTTCTTATTCTGGCGAAAAGACCTGAAACCCGAAGGCAATTGGTTCGGTCCCTAGTTGCCATCTGTGCAACACTCCCACGCCGCACAGAATCTCCTCAAGCGAAAACCCTCGCATCTTCCCTGATCATATCGGAAACCTTTTCTCCGATCATGATCGCAGGCGCATTTGTGTTCCCAGAAACGATTGTCGGCATTATTGAACAGTCCGCAACCCTTAATCCATCAACACCTTGAACCCGCAAGCGCGCATCCACAACCGCCTTTGGATCAACCCCCATCCGGCATGTCCCGGTGGGGTGGTAAATTGTTGTCGCCGTATTGCGTGCCCAATTCAGCAAACCGTCGAAATCATCATCATCGATAGACGTGCCCGGCGCGTGCTCTTCAGTCACCAGATTTTCCAGCGATGGCTGGCGGCAAATCCGTCGCGCAACGCGAATGCCGTCCACGATTGTCTGCTGATCGGTTGGCGTTGCCAAATAGTTGGGGTGAATGGATGGATGGTCATTCGGGTTCGATGACCTCAGCCGGATTTCGCCTGTGCTCTCCGGTCGCAATTGCAACACCGAGGCCGTAAACGCATCAAAACTGTCCACGCCTTCTGTGGGGTTTTGCGCACTGAAAGGCTGAATGTGAAACTGAATATCGGGCGTGTTCAGCTCAGGCCGCGTTTTCACAAAGCCCGTCCCCAAACTGGCTGCCATCGTCATCGGACCGCCGAGTGTGAACGCATATTGCGCGCCAATTCTCGCCATGTTGAGCACACCACTGGTGCGCGTGTTGATGGTTGGCACGGAGCATTTATAGACAGGTCGCGCCTGAAGGTGATCCTGCAGATTGCTGCCAACAGATGTATTTTCATGCAGCACGCCGATATTGTGGTCAGCTAACTGATCCCGCGGGCCGATGCCAGACAACATCAATATCTGTGGCGACCCGATGGCCCCAGCAGCCAATACAATCTCATTGCGCGCCTTAACCTGCATGGCCTGGCTGCCACGCTGACCGGCCACCCCAACCGCGCGCTTGCCTTCAAAGACGACGCGGTGCGTCATAAATTCTGTGATGATGTGTAGGTTTTTGCGTGCACGCACCGGCGCGAGATAGGCCTTGGCGGACGAGCAACGCAAACCGTTGCGCGCGGTCAGTTGGAAGAACCCCACACCTTCCTGGCTCACGCCATTATAGTCTTCATTATAATCAAAACCGGCCTCTTGGGCGGCCTGCACCCAAGCATCCACAATGCCCCAGGACCGCTTCGACTTGCTGACCGATAGTGGCCCGCCGACCCCGCGCAGGCCGCTTTCGCCGCCTTCCCAGTTCTCCGCTCGCTTAAACAGTGGCATCACATCCGACCACGCCCAACCGACATTGCCCAACTGGCGCCAATGGTCATAGTCTTCCGGTTGGCCACGCACATACAGCAGACCGTTGATAGAGCTGGACCCGCCCAGCGTTTTACCGCGCGGCCAGTTCAATGCGCGCCCGTTTAAACCTGCGTCCGCCTCGGTGCGGTACATCCAGTTAAGCGATGGATCCTTGATGGTTTTGAAATAGCCGACCGGAATATGGATCCATGGCGAACGGTCTTTGCCGCCCGCTTCCAAAAGCGCCACCGTCACCGATGGATCAGCAGAAAGCCGGTTCGCAATTGCGCACCCCGCTGAGCCTGCTCCGACGATGACGTAATCAAATTCCACAGATGGATCCAATTATTTTATAAAAATGAGACTTTTTGTCTCGATTAATAGCGTAACCATGTTATAAGCGCGATGACAAGCACGTTTTTGCTCTTGGTCGCCCAAGACACAAACGGATTTACAATGCAGGGGGAGTTCAATGGTGGAGGAAGCGACAGACCAACAAGGGTCCGAACGCATCGCTACCAACCTGCGCACCCTGCTGATCATTGAAGTTGTTGGTAATGCCAACCGGGCGCTGACGCCGACCGAAATCAACGAAAAGATCGGGCTGCCCAAGCAGACAATTCACCGCCTGTGCACAACCTTGGTGCGCGATGGGTTTCTCGCCTATGAACCTGACGGTCGGCATTTGCGCCCTGCCCGGCGCCTGCGCAACATGGCATCAGGCGTCCTGCACGCGTCGCGCATTCACATTGCACGACATCAGATTTTGGAAGAGCTCGCCGCAAGTGTCGGCGAGACCGTCAACTTTGTCGTGCCCGAAGACGACGGCATGAGCTATCTCGACCGGGTTGAAACGGACTGGGCATTCCGTGTGCAACTGCCCATCGGCACCCATGTGCCATTTCATTGTACGGCATCCGGCAAATGTTTCCTCGCATCGCTGAGCAAGCACATGCGTGACCGCATGCTTGAATCGGTCAAGATGGAGAAGCTGACCGAAAGAACAATCACTGACACCAAAGCGCTCCACGCCGAACTCGCTCAGGTTCGCAAGCAGGGCTACGCTTTGGATATCGAAGAATTCATGAGCGGAATGGTGGCTATCGCTGTGCCGGTGTTGGACCCGCAAGGGCGCTTTTTAGCCGCCTTGGCCTTTCATGGCCCGACCATCCGCTTAAACGAAAACGCGCTGTTGAAGCATATAAGACTGCTTCAGGATTGCGCCGCGCGGCTTGCCGCAACGCTCATAGGACATTGAGCAAAAGCGCCGCGCAATAATGCTCGGTGCAAGCTTCGGGAGTAAAAATGAAATGAAGCAAACGGAAAAAGACGTCAACGTCATCATGGCGGACGCTTTGAAAAAAAATAAGGTGGAATTCATCACCACTGTACCGTGCAAGCAACTCGCGGGTGTGATTGAGCTTGTCGAAAACGATGATTACTTCATGCACATCCCTTCCAACAAGGAAGATGAAGGCATGGGCCTGTGCGCGGGCGCTTATATGGGCGGCAAACGCCCGGCCATCATCATGCAAAACACAGCGCTGGGTGTGACCGTCAACACGCTGGCGACATTGACCCAGTTCTACAATTTCCCGCTTCCAATGATCATCAGCTATCGCGGTGAATTGGGCGAACGCGTAGCCGTGCAGGTTGAAATGGCGGTGCACACAAAGGCCATTTTGAACCAGCTCAACATCCAGACCTACCACTTCCATAAACCCGAAGACGCGGAAGAGCTGGACACAATTTTAAATCACACATTCATGAGCCGTAAGCCAACAGCCATTCTGACGGACTCAAACTTCTGGGGAGGCTACTGATATGATCAGAAGCGACATCATCAAAAACCTGGTTCCCGTCATCCGCGACACATTGGTCATTTCCAATATCGGCCTGCCGAGCCAGGAACTGCACATGATGGATGACCAGCCGACCAATTTTTACATGCTCGGTACCATGGGCTTGGCATCGTCGATCGGCCTCGGACTGGCATTGACCCAGAAAGCGCCTGTCTTTGTGATTGACGGCGACGGCTCCATCCTGACCAATCTCGGCACCATGCCGACAATCGCCAACAATCCGGCTCCAAACTTCACCCTGTTTATCGTCGACAATGGTAGCTACGGCTCTACCGGCGACCAGCCGACCTACACCGGCAAGAAGACCTCACTGGCAAAGGTTGCTGAAGCGTGCGGCTGTGACACTGTTATCGAGTGCCAGGCTGAAGAGGCCGTTGACGTCGTCACCAAGGCGCTCGCATCTGATCAGATGACGATCATCGTGTGCAAGTGCCAATCCGGCAACATTCCGGTGCCAGTCATTGAATTGGATGCGCCGGTCATCCGCCACCGCTTCATGCAAGAGGTCAAACGTCAAAACGCATGACGGCTTATGACCTTTTAACAAGACTGCTTGGCCTGCAAAAAATCCACTGTGTGGATGATGCGAGAGCGCTGGCCAAGCGTCGCCTGCCAGCCATGGTGTTTGATTATGTGGACGGCGCTGCCGGGGATGGCCGCGCCGAACGGCATAATCGCGATCAGCTTCAAGCGATGCGGCTGCGCACCCGCGTGCTGCGAGACGTAGAAGCGCGCTCGCTGAAAACCTCGTTGCTCGGCAAAGACTATGACCTGCCTTTCGGCATCGCGCCGATGGGCTTCGGCAATCTGGTTGCACCGGGTGCCGACACCATGCTGGCAACAGCGGCAGCGCGCCACAACATGCCGATGGGCCTGTCAACCGCCGCCACCACCGCGCTGGAAGACATCGCGCAGGCTTCGCAAAACCAGGCCTGGTTTCAACTGTACTACACAAAAAACCGCGACACCGGCGACATGCTGATAGGCCGCGCTGAACAAGCCGGTTACGATACGCTCGTGTTCACGGTCGACGTGCCGGAGGTGGGGCGCAGGCCGCGCGAACTGCAACACAATTTCACGCTGCCCTTCAGGCCTAATATTGCGCAGGCGATTGATTGTGCGCTGCATCCGGTCTGGTCGCTCAAGACTGTCACCAAAGGTCCGCCGACATTGGCCAATTTTGGCGGCAAGTATCCCGAGTTTGACCGCAAGGCGAGCCGTGCCGGTGGCGATTGGGACTATCTCTCCTATTTGCGGGACCGCTGGAAAGGCAAGCTGGTTGTCAAAGGCGTGCTGGATGTTGACGATGCGGTGCAACTGAAAACCACGGGCGTTGACGCCATTCAAATATCAAGCCATGGCGGGCGGCAATTGCAAAGCGCACCCTACCCTATCGACGCGCTGCGCGCGATCCGCCAAGCTGTCGGTCCTGATATGACGCTGCTCTATGACAGCGGCATTCGCAGCGGCGAGGACATCATTAAAGCCTACGCGAACGGCGCGGATTTCGTATTCCTTGGCCGACCGTTTCTCTACGCCATAGCGGCGGACGGCGAGCGCGGGCTTCACACAGTGATTGAAGTGTTGGGTACAGAGACCAGCACCGCCTTGGCGATGATCGGCGCAACGTCGATGAGCGATTTGGGCGACTGCCTCGCATAACCATTAAAAACATGTGTTTCGAACTGTCGCATCGTGAAATTTTCTTGCAAATTTTCATTTTCAATGAAAATCTATCGATGAATTTCACAATGCGGCCGTGCCATGGCAACTTTCGACCAGACCGTTTCAGCGCAAACAACCGACGCAAATGCGGCGGCGGGCATTGGCGCGGACCTGCGTAGCCTGCGCAAAATGCGCGCCATGACACTCAGCGATTTGGCGGCAAAAATAGGCCGATCCGTCGGCTGGCTCAGCCAGATAGAGCGCGGCCTCACCAACCCCGGCATCAACGATCTGAAAGAACTGGCGGTGCAGTTTGATGTACCGGTCAGTTTCTTTTTTCGCAACGATAGCGCGCCCGAGGCCGAGCAAGGCACGATCGTGCGCGCCAGCGCCCGCAGCGCCATTGGCTCCGACGAGGACGGCCTGCGCGAAGAGCTTTTGTCGCCCGATCTGACGGGCAGCTTCGAGATGATCCGCTCGACATTTGCACCCGGCGCTGCGCGCCCCGTCATGCCGCCGCGCCAGACCGAGGATGGCGGCTATATCGTGTCCGGCCAACTGGAACTCACCATCGGGGAGCGCACCTTTCAACTGCAGCAGGGCGACAGCTTTCAGTTTCGTGGCGAGCCTTACGGTTGGCGCAACACATCCGATGAAACCACGGTGGTGATTTGGATTATCGCCCCGCCGATTTATTAGTCAGGACAATAAGATGGCAGATTTTCCAACCCAAGCGCGTGTCGTCATCATCGGTGGCGGTGTCGTCGGTGTCTCCACGCTGTATCACCTCGGTAAAGCAGGCTGGCGCGATTGTGTGCTGCTTGAGAAAAACGAACTAACCGCCGGCTCAACATGGCATGCCGCAGGCAACTGCCCGAATTTTGCGCCCAACTGGGCAGTCATGAACATGCAGCGCTACGGCCTGGCCCTGTACCGCACCCTGGCCGATGAGGTCGACTACCCAATGAATTATCATGTGACGGGCGCTTTGCGCCTTGCGCACTCCAAAGAGCGTATGATGGAGTTTGAGCGGGTCGCGGCACAGGCACGCCACCAAGGCCTGGAGATGGAAATCTGCACGCCGCAAGAGCTGCAGGCGCACAATCCGTTCATGCAAACCCATGATCTCGCCGGTGGCCTGTGGGACCCCCTCGACGGCGACATCGACCCCGCACAATTGACCCAAGCCTTAGCAAAGGGCGCGCGCCAATTTGGCGGCAACATCCAGCGTTTTTGCCCCGCCACCGGCGTCTCACGCGACGGCGACGAGTGGATCGTCCACACGCACAAAGGCGATATCCGCTGCGAATATGTGGTCAATGCGGGCGGTTATTATGCGCAGCGCATCGGCGAGTGGTTCAAACCGTTTGGTGGACGCACCGTGCCAATGGTGGTGATGAGCCACCAGTACTTCCTGACCGGTGAAATTCCCGAGATTGAAGCGTGGACCAAGGAAAACGGCCGCAAGATGCCGATGATCCGCGATGTGGATTCATCGTATTATCTGCGCCAAGACAAGCACGGCCTGAACCTCGGCCCCTATGAGCGAAACTGCAAAGCCCATTGGGTGACGCCTGACGACCCGATGCCGGACGACTTCTCCTTCCAGCTGTACCCCGACGATCTGGAACGCCTTGAATGGTACATCGAAGACGCGATGGCGCGTGTGCCCGCGCTTGGCACCCAAGGCGTAGAGCGCGTCATCAACGGGCCAATTCCTTACGCGCCGGACGGACTGCCCATGCTGGGCCCGATGCCCGGTGTCAAAAACGCCTTTGAAGCCCACAGCTTCACCTTCGGCATCGCCCAAGGCGGTGGTGCAGGCAAAGTCATGTCGGAATGGATCATGCACGGCGAGACCGAGATGGACATGTGGTCCGTCGATCCGCGCCGCTATACGGCCTATGCCGACCATGATTACTGCCACGCCAAGGCACTTGAGACCTATGGTCATGAATATGCGATGCATTTTCCACACCATGAATGGCCTGCCGGTCGCGACAAGAAGCTGTCACCCATCCATGGCAGGCTGCTGGCACAAGGCGCCCAAATGGGCGCTTACAATGGTTGGGAACGCGCCAACTGGTTCGCAAAGCCCGGCGACGACACCTCCGAAGAAACAACCCAAACCTGGGAGCGCAATGGGCCTTGGCGGCAGCGCATCAAAGCCGAGTGCGAAGCCGTGCGCGACCATTGCGGCGTCATCGCCATGCATGGCTTCTCGCGCTACAAATTATCCGGCACCGGCGCTGCAGACTGGCTGTGTGCCCAAATCACCGGCGCACTGCCAAAGATAGGCCGGATGAATTTGGGCTATTTCGCCGATGCACGCGGCCGCATTGTCACCGAGATGTCACTGATCCGCCACGATGAGGACGACTTCACGCTGATGACCGCAGCCGTCGCCCAATGGCATGACTTGGAACTGCTGCAATCACGCCTTCCATCGGATGGAACGCTTTCGTTGACCGACATGACAAACGACGTGGCAGCACTGCTGGTGACCGGGCCGAAATCGCGCGAAGTCTTATCGTCATTTCTCGAAGCGGATTTCACCTTGCCATGGCTCAGCCACCAGCCTGCCACCATGGGCAATATCCGATGCACAGCGGCACGGGTCTCCTTTGCCGGCGAACTCGGCTGGGAAATCCACGCGGCCAACGCCGACATTCCAGCGCTTTACGACGCGGTCTTGGGTGCAGGCGCAACGCCGTTTGGCATGTACGCGCTCAACAGCCTGCGCCTCGAAAAAGGCTACCGCACATGGAAAGGCGACCTTTCCACCGACTACACGATGATCCAAGCCGGGCTGAGCCGTTTCGCTAAAGGCGACAAGCCGCAAGACTTCCCCGGCAAAGAAGCGCTAGCAAAAGAAGCCGAGGCAGGCCCCTCCAAGTCATTTGTCACATTGACGGTCGATGCTGGCGCGTGTGACGCACCGTATATGGCGTCGATCCTGCATAATGGTGACATTGTTGGCGAAGTAACCTCCGGCGGCTGGGGCTACCGGGTCAACAAATCCATCGCACTGGGCATGATCCGCGCTGATCTGAATGTGCCTGATACACAAGTAGAAATCGAAATTTTCGGCGAACGCCGCCCCGCAATTGTCCAGGCGGATCAACCGCTCTGGGACCCGCACAATGAAAGAATACGTGCATGACAAAAATCGTTCTTCTCGATGGCGGCCTCGGCCAGGAATTGGTTCACCGCACCACACGGCCTGTCACACCCTTGTGGATGGCCCAGATGCTGATGGATGAACCGGAATTGGTTGAGACGGTGCAGCGAGAATTTGTTGACGCCGGTGCCAAAGTGCTGACTTTGGCCGCCTATACGACAACGCCCATCCGGCTGGCACGCGATGCGTCCGAAAATCTTTTTGAGCCGTTGCAACGCACCGCAGCCGATATTGCCAAGCGTGCCACTGCGGGCACTGACACCAAAATTGGCGGTTGCCTGCCGCCCTTGGTCGCCAGCTACAAACCGGAACTCGCGCCGAGCCTTGACGAATGCACCCACAACTATGAACGCATCGTGGCGATGCAAAACGATGCGGTCGATCTGTTTCAATGCGAAACCCTGTCCTCCATTGTGGAAATCCGCGCCGCTGTGACTGCCGCCGCAAAAACCGGCAAGCCCGTGTGGTGCGCCATGTCTGTCAAGGACAATGACGGCACGCTATTGCGCTCGGGCGAAAGCGTTCAAGACGCGGCAAACGCAGCAGTCGCATGCGGCGCGGCCGCGGTGTTGATCAACTGCTCATCACCCGAGGCAATCATTCAGGCGCTGAAAATTCTAGCTAGTTGCGGCGTACCCTTCGGTGCCTATGCCAATGGTTTTGTATCCATTGACGCCCTGCAGGCAGGCGGCACAGTCGCCGCGCTGAAAGCCCGTACAGACCTTGACCCTGAAGCGTACGCGACACTTGCACTGGGCTGGGTTGAGCATGGCGCGACGCTGATTGGCGGCTGCTGTGAAGTCGGGCCAAGCCATATCAAGACCTTGGCAGAGCGTTTGAAACAGGCAGGGCACACCATCGTCGGAGAACTGTAATGGCAGCTATGACACCCCCCACAAAAGCACGCGCCGTCATCATCGGTGGCGGCGTTGCCGGCTGTTCGGTCGCCTACCATCTGGCAAAGCTCGGCTGGAAAGACATCGTGCTGCTGGAGCGCAAGCAATTGACCTCCGGCACCACGTGGCACGCCGCAGGCCTGATCGCGCAATTGCGTGCGTCCAAAAACATGACCCGCCTCGCCAAATACAGCCAGGAGCTTTACGGCAGGCTGGAAGAGGAAACCGGCGTCGCGACGGGCTTTCGCCGCTGCGGCTCGATTACCGTCGCGTTGACCGATGAGCGGCTTGAGGAGATCAACCGTCAAGCGTCGATGGCGCGCGCCTTTGGCGTTGAGGTCGAAGAGATAACCCCGCAAGAAGTGCTGGCACGCTACCCGCATCTGAATATTGAGGGCGTGACTGGCGGCGTCTACCTACCCAAAGATGGCCAGGGCGACCCGGCCAACATCGCCCACGCGCTTGCCAAAGGCGCCAAGATGAATGGCGCGACCATCATCGAAGGCATGAAGGTCACCGATATCCACACCGAGGGCGACCGCGTCTCAGGCGTGTCCTGGCAGCGGGACGGCAGCGACGAGACCGGCACGATTGAAGCGGACTATGTCGTCAATTGTGCAGGCATGTGGGCGCGCGACGTGGGCGCAAAAGCTGGCGTCAATGTGCCGTTGCACGCCTGCGAGCATTTCTACATCGTCACCGAAAACGTGCCCGGCCTAACCCAATTGCCGGTGCTGCGCGTGCCTGATGAGTGCGCCTACTACAAAGAAGATGCGGGCAAAATCCTGCTCGGCGCGTTCGAGCCGGTGTCCAAACCATGGGGCATGGACGGCATCAAAGATGATTTTGAGTTCGACCAACTGCCCGAAGACTTCGACCATTTCGAGCCGATCCTGGAAAAAGCCGTCGCGCGTATGCCGATTTTGGCGGAGACCGGTATTCATACATTCTTCAACGGGCCGGAGAGCTTCACGCCCGATGACGCTTATCATCTGGGCGAAGCGCCGAACCTGAAAAACTTTTTCGTCATGGCAGGCTTTAATTCCATCGGCATCCAGTCATCGGGCGGAGCGGGCTGGGCGCTGGCGGAATGGATGGAGCACGGCCTGCCCCCATTCGATCTCGGCGACGTGGACATCCGCCGGATGCAGCCCTTCCAAAACAACAAGACCTATCTGTTTGAGCGCGCCAAAGAGACGCTCGGCCTGCTCTATGCGGACCACTTCCCCTTCCGCCAGATGGCGACAGCGCGCGGCGTGCGACGCACGCCCTTCCACCAGCACTTGAAGGAACAAGGCGCTGTGTTTGGCGAAGTCGCAGGCTGGGAGCGCGCCAATTGGTTTACAAAACCGAACCAGAAAGCGGCTTACGAATACTCCTGGAAGCGGCAGAACTGGTTCGACAATGCCGCCGAAGAGCACCACGCCGTGCGCACCAATGTCGGCATGTACGACATGACCTCGTTCGGCAAAATCCGTGTCGAAGGCCGCGATGCGTGTGCGTTCCTCAACTATATATGCGGCAATGATGTCGATGTACCGGTCGGCAAAATCGTCTACACGCAGTTTCTGAATGTGCGTGGCGGCATCGAGGCGGATGTCACAGTCACACGGCTGTGTGAGACCAGCTACATTGTGGTGACACCGGCTGCCACCGTGCAGCGCGAACTGCACTGGATGCGCCGTCACTTGGGCGACTTCAATGCGGTGCTGTTTGATGCGACATCAAGCGAAGCGGTGCTGGCAGTGATGGGGCCGAACGCGCGCACCCTTCTTTCGAAAGTATCAGGCCATGACTGGACCAACGCCAACCATCCATTCGGCGAGGCCCGCACCGTTGAGATCGGCATGGCGATGGCACGCGCCCACCGCGTCACCTATGTCGGTGAACT
>JBAUIL010000116.1:0-12393 GCA_049682915.1 Ahrensia sp.
GGATGACGGCCAATGGCGAAGTGTTCGACATGAACCATCTGACAGCGGCGCATAAAACCATGCCGCTGCCAAGCTATGCGCGGGTCACCAACACGGCCAATGGCCGTTCTGTGATTGTGCGGGTCAACGACCGTGGTCCGTTTTCCAACAACCGGGTGATTGATTTGTCAAAGCGCGCTGCGGAAGTGCTCGATTACATCTCAGCAGGTACCGCGACGGTGAAAGTAGAATATGCGGGTCCGGCGCCGCTGCACGGGCGCGATGATGATTATCTTTGGGCATCAATCCAAGCACCGAACTATGGCGACAGTCGTATTGCGGTGGCTAATGCAGCGCCATCCGCCGTTGCTGCACCTGCACCAACTGCAGGCGGCGCGTTTCCGCCACCGCCGCGTCCAGTCGTCAGCGTTTCGGCATATGTCGAACAACGGATCAGCAACGCCTTCGCGCTGCCGCTTGGTGCTAATGTGAATTGGAAGTCTGCGCGCTGATGCGTAGCAATCACTCACGCTGTTTGATTGCGCTTCTGCGTTTGAACCGCTATCTGTATGTCATATTCAACACAGGGTGGTTTCATGTGGCGCGCGGCGATGCGGAAGTTCGTATTCAGGTATCTGGCAATTGCGGCCTTCGCGCTCCTATTCGCTGGACCAGCCTATGCCCAGCTTTTTGAAACACGCGCCGAACAGGCAATGCTGCTCGATGTAAACAGCGGCTCTGTCTTGTTTTCAAAAAATGCGGACACGAAGATTCCGCCTGCTTCACTGGCAAAGCTGATGACCATGGAGGTGGTGTTCAATGCGCTTTCCGTAGGGCGGTTGACACTAACCGATGAGTTTATCGTCAGCGAAAACGCTTGGCGCACCGGTGGCGCCCAGTCTGGCGGCTCCACCATGTTTGCGGAGTTGGGCTCATCGATTACATTGGAAGATTTGATCAAAGCGGTCGTGGTGCAATCGGCCAATGATGGCTGCATCATTATCGCCGAGGGCATGGCCGGATCTGAGGATAATTTCGCGCGCATCATGACCGATCGCGCGCGCGAAATTGGCTTGACAGACAGCGTGTTCAAAAACTCGACGGGCCTGCCGGCCGAGGGCCAGGTGGTGACGATGCGCGACCTTGTGAAGCTCGCAACGCATATCGTGCAAACCTATCCGCAGTTTTATCAATATTACGCGCTGCCTTCGTTTGAGTGGAACCGCATCTTGCAGCGTAACCGCAATCCGCTTTTGTCGATGGACATTGGTGCTGACGGCATGAAAACCGGTTTCACCGAGGATTCGGGCTATGCCATTGTTGGCACGGCAATCAATGATGGCCGCCGCCTGCTGTTGGCAATGAGCGGATTGGAGTCCATCAATCAGCGCGCTGAAGAAGCGCGCAAAATGCTCGAGTGGGGCCGCCGGGCGTTTGAGCCATTTGAGTTGTTTAAGAAAAGCGATGTTGTTGGCTCGGTTCGCCTGTATGGCGGGGCGGCAGCCAGCGTGCCTGTCACGCCGGCCACGGATATGACCGTATTGCTGCCGTTGGCCAACTCCGGCGCGCTGAAAGCCCGGATTATGTACAATGCGCCGGTGCGGGCACCGGTGGAAGCGGGCGACGAGATCGCCATGCTGCGCTTGCTTTTGGATGATGAAATTGCCTTTGAAGCCCCGTTGATTGCTGCGCAGAGCGTGCAGAAGGGGCCTATACATCGCCAAGCCTTGGATGCCTTGGCCGAGTTGGCGACAGGATGGATACCTGATTTTTAATGGCAGGCACGGGGGCACAGCGCGGTGTGTTCATCACCTTTGAAGGTGGTGAAGGCGTGGGAAAAACCACGCAGATTGATATGCTGGCCAAAGCGCTGCGCACGGTCGGCTACACCGTCAGCGTATCGCGTGAACCAGGTGGGACACCGGGCGCCGAAGCGGTGCGCCACGTGCTGTTGAACGCAGGGCTGGGCGAGCCGTTTGGCCCGGCGTGCGAGGCGATGTTGTTTGCCGCTGCGCGCAATGACCATGTTGAGCAGGTTATTCGACCGGCAATCAGGCGCGGTGAGGTGGTTTTGGTCGACCGGTTTATGGATTCGACACGCGTCTACCAGGGCATGTCCAACGCGTTGGACCCGACCTTTATCGCCCATGTGGAGCGATTGGCGGTGGCCGGTATGACGCCGGACCTGACGTTATTGCTGGATTTGCCGCCCCAAGATGGCTTGGCGCGTGCCGCAAGTCGCCGCAAAGATGGCGAGCATGCCGACCGGTTTGAGAAAGAGACGGTGGCTGTGCATCAAAAGCGCCGCGACGCATTTTTGGCGCTTGCGGAACGTGAGCCCGACAGAATCGCGGTGATTGATGCGACCGGTAGCCCGCGCGACATTGCCAAACAGATATGGCAAACCATCGCCCAACATCCCGCCACTCGGGCGCTCGTAGCAAAACCGAAGAAAGTAGCCGGATGATAGATTTTCAAAATCTCGGCTACACCTTGCCAGATCAGCCGGACGCACTGGATGAAATTGCTCCGCCAAGCGTCAACACACGGCTGGACGGCCATAATGATGCAGCGCGTTTTCTGGTCAAAAGCCATTTATCGGGGACGCTGCATCACGGCTTGGCGCTTGATGGCGAACGCGGCATTGGCAAGGCGACACTTGCCTTTCACTTTACACATTGGTTGATGGCGGGCGCACAAGCCACGCCAGACGGTTTGTTGCCGCCGCCTGACCCTGCCAATCCGAGCTTTCGGCAAATTGCCCAGGATGCGCACCCCAATGTGCTGCAAATTCACCGCCCGCAAAACGATCAGGGCACCGGCTTCAAAACCGTGATCACGGTGGGAGAAATCCGTAGGATCAACCGGTTTTTGACGATGAGCGCATCGGGTGCGTATCCCCGTGTGGTCATCATTGATGCGGCCAATGACATGAACACCAATGCAGCAAACGCACTGTTGAAAGTGCTCGAAGAGCCGCCGGCCAATACCTATTTTTTGCTGATCGCCCACGGCACTGGCAGCCTGTTGCCTACTATCAAATCACGCACCCAAAGCCTCAAGCTGCACGCGCTGGATGATCAGCAATTGACAGCTCTGCTGCCCGGTTTACTGCCTGGGGCGGATGCAGCGACCATAAACCGGCTTGTTGGTTTGGCCGATGGCAGTGTGCGCCAGGCATTGGTGATGCATTTGTATGGTGGGGCAGATTTGGACGAGGCATTGAGCGAGCTGCTGTCCAAAAACAACTTTGATGCTGTGCTTGCCCATAAGGTTGCCGATGTGGCGGCGACCCGTGGCAGCCCGGTGCAAAACCGGTTGATCCGCGATCTGATCGCCAAACGCATCCGCGACGAGGCGATGTTGCGGGTGCGGGCAGGGAGGCTGGATGATGCGGCACACTTGGCGCGCCTCGACCAAACGCTCAATGATGACGCCCGCACGGCGGCAGCGTTCAACCTGGATGTCAAAACCGCGATGCTGGTCACACTGGGCGAGGTACATTCGCTGTTTCACAAGCTTGCCGCATAGGGCGCAATTGCCTATGTGTCGCTCAACTGATTTCCTCTTTTTACCGGCTCTTTGATGTCTGATCGCTTTTTCATTACCACCGCTATTTCATACCCCAATGGCAATCCTCACATCGGCCATGCCTATGAGTTGATCGCTACCGATGCCATTGCGCGGTTCAACCGGCTGGACGGAAAAGACGTGTTCTTTCTGACCGGCACGGACGAACACGGCATTAAAATGCTGCAGACCGCACGCGACCAAGGCATGACGCCACGCCAATTGGCCGACAAGAATGCGGCGCGCTTTATCGCCATGGCTGAAGCCATGGGTGCATCCAATGATGATTTCATCCGCACCACCGAAGAACGCCATAAGAAAACATGCCAAGCGATTTGGCAGCGCATGCAGGACAATGGCGATATCTACAAAGACGCCTATGCCGGTTGGTATTCAGTGCGCGACGAAGCCTATTACGGCGAAGACGAAACCGAGTTGCGTGATGATGTGCGCTACGGCCCGCAGGGCACACCGGTCGAGTGGGTGGAGGAAGAAAGCTATTTCTTCCGGCTGTCCGCCTATGGCGACAAGTTGCTTGAATTGTATGACAACCAGCCGGACTTTATCGGGCCTGACAGTCGCAAAAATGAGATCGTGTCTTTCGTCAAACGTGGGCTGAACGATCTGTCTATTTCGCGCACAACCTTTGACTGGGGCATTCCGGTGCCCGGTGACGAGAAGCACGTCATGTATGTGTGGGTGGATGCGCTGACGAACTATCTGACTGCGACAGGCTGGCCGGATGAGCATCCGCGCAATCGCTTCTGGCCAGCGGATGTGCACGTGATCGGCAAGGACATCACCCGTTTTCACGCCATTTATTGGCCGGCATTTTTGATGAGCGCCGGTTTGCCGTTACCTAAGCGTGTTTTCGGCCACGGATTCCTGTTTAATCAGGGTGAAAAAATGTCGAAGTCAGTGGGCAATGTGGTCGACCCGTTTGAACTGGCAGAGCATTACGGGCTTGACCAGATGCGTTATTTCTTCCTGCGCGAGGTGCCCTTCGGCAATGACGGCAATTACAGCCATGAGGCGATTGTGGCGCGCACCAATGCGGACCTCGCCAATGGGCTGGGCAATCTGGCGCAGCGCTCGCTGTCGATGATTGCGAAAAACTGCGGCGGTATTGTTCCGCAACCGTCCACAAATGTTGCAGAAGACGCGGCGTTGATTGGCATGGCTGCACCGGCGCTGAACAAGGCACGTGAAGCAATTGCGCGCCAGGCGGTGCATGAACTTCTGAAAGAGGCTTTTGATATCGTTGATGCGGCCAATTTGTTCATGCAGGAACAGGCGCCGTGGAAGCTGAAAGAAACCGATACAGCGCGCATGGGCGAGATCCTCTATGCGGTCGCAGAAACCGTGCGCCGCATCGCGATTATCGTGCAGCCGGTGATGCCGACATCGTGTGGCAAGCTGCTGGACTTGTTGGCCGTGCCGCAAGACCAGCGCAGCTTTGCCAATCTTGATGACGTTTTGACTGCTGGCAGCGAACTGCCGACGCCGGAAGGTGTGTTCCCGCGCTATGTCGAGCCGACGGCCAGTTGACCATGGCAGCGCTCGTCGACAGCCATTGTCACCTCGATTTTCCGGACTTTGAGCCGGAGCGCGACGCAGTTGTCGCGCGGGCGCGCGAGGCCGGGCTGGTGCGCATGGTGACGATTTGCACGCGCGTGCATCGGTTCGACACCATTCAAGAAATCGCTGATCTCTATGACGATGTGTATTGCTCGGTCGGCACGCACCCGCACAATGCGGCCGAGGAACTCGACATCACGACAGACGATCTCGTGCGCTTGAGTGCGGGGCCGAAAGTGGTCGCGATCGGCGAAGCGGGATTGGATTATTTCTACGACAAATCTCCGCGCGATGCCCAGGCAACCGGCTTTCGACGCCACATTGCAGCTGCGCGCCTAACGGGCTTGCCGCTGGTCATTCACGCGCGCAACGCGGATGAGGATATGGCGGCGATCCTGCATGAAGAGACGGAGCAGGGGGTCTTCCCCTTTGTGCTGCATTGCTTCTCGTCGGGGCGCGATCTGGCAATGACCGGCATTGAACTGGGCGGCTACATCTCGCTTTCAGGTATCGCGGCATTCAAGAACTCGACTGAGATACGCGCGATTGCCGCCGATGTGCCGGTTGAGCGGTTGCTGGTTGAAACCGACGCGCCGTACCTTGCGCCACCGCCACATCGCGGCAAGCGCAATGAGCCTGCCTTTGTGGCGCATACTGCGGCCATCATTGCTGACAGTCTGGGCATTGCCGCCGATGAATTCGCGGCACAGACGACGGAAAATTTCTACCGTCTTTTCTCAAAGGTGCCACGCCACGATGGATGATGCAGGCACCTTGAAAGTCACAATTTTGGGCTGCGGATCATCGCCGGGCACGCCACGTGTCAATGGCGATTGGGGTGCGTGCGATCCGGCAAATGCCAAGAACAGACGCATGCGTGCGTCCATTTTGGTGCAGCGTATCGGACCGGACGGCACGACAACAGTTGTCATCGATACTGGGCCGGATTTCCGTGCGCAAATGCTGATGGCCAATGTCACCAATCTTGACGCGGTGGTCTACACGCACCCGCATGCGGACCATATTCACGGTGTGGACGATTTGCGAACATTCGTGCTGGTGAACCGAACCCGGATGCCTGTCTGGGCTGATGACGTGACACTGGCGCGGCTGCGCGAAGGGTTTGGCTATTGCTTTGAAACACCACCAGGCAGCGACTATCCGCCGATTTTACAGCCACGTATGATCGATCATAGGACCGTGTTTGAGATTGACGGGCAGGGTGGTTCCCTCACCTTTGAGCCGCTGTATCAGCAACATGGCGCCATCCATTCGCTCGGCTTCCGGATCGGTGATTTCGCCTATTGCTCCGACGTCTCTGCGTTTCCGGATGAAACGCTGGCGCAAATGCAGGACCTCGATACGCTGGTGATCGACGCGCTGCAATACCGCGAACATCCCAGCCATTTGTCACTCGCACAATCGCTTGGCGTCATCGAAACGCTGAAGCCGAAACGCGCTTATCTGACGCATATGCATATTCCGCTGGACTATGAGACCGTGAAAAACGAGACGCCGGATCATGTTGAGCCGTGCTATGATGGACTGGTTGTCAGCCTGGCGTGACGAGCTTTTTCAATGTCTCTATAATTACATAAAAATATTCAAATTCAGCTCTTTATGTGGCTTTCCTGACAGAGAAGTTCGGCCACGCTATCTGTGTTGCGCCATCATTAGACGTATTTTTGTTCCATAATCCATCTTATGCAACAATTAGATAAATGTGCAGATAAGCGCAGCATTGCCACGCCGCCACTGCCTATCGGTTGCTTAGCTGGCCGCTGACCCGTGCCAGAACCGCATTGGCCGCATCGATGACATTTGAGCCTGGTCCAAAGATATCGGCTACACCCGCTTCGCGCAAAAACGCATAGTCCTGCTCCGGTATGACGCCGCCGCAAATGACGATGATGTCGTCGCGGCCTTGCTCAGCCAGCAGATTGATCAGTTCCGGTACCAGTGTCTTATGACCAGCGGCCAAGGACGATACGCCGACCACGTCAGCGCCGTTTGAAATCGCGCGCTCAGCGACTTCTGCCGGGGTCTCAAACATGTCGGACAGCTCAACGGCAAAGCCCATATCTGCGAATGCCGTTGCGATTACTTTCGCGCCGCGGTCATGGCCATCCTGGCCCATCTTGGCAACGAGGATTTTCGGTTCGCGTCCGCGTTCTGCCGTGTGGGCTTTGATTTTGGCTTGAACGGCCTGATATTCCGGATCACCGGCATAGGCGTCGCTGTAGACGCCGGAGATGACGCGTGTTGTCGCTTTATAGCGGCCGAAACCGGTTTCCATCGCGTCGGAGATTTCACCCAAGGTGGCACGGGCACGCGCGGCATCCACAGCCAAGGCCAACAGATTGCCCTGCCCTGTTTTGGCTGCTTCTTCCAATGCCGCAATGGCAGCCGCATGGGCTTTCGGGTTGCGGGTCGAGCGAACAGATGTGATCCGTTTGATCTGGCTGTCGCGCACTTTGGCGTTGTCGATATTCAAAATATCGATGGGCGCTTCATCGTCCAAGCGATAGCGGTTGACGCCAACGATGACGTCTTCGGCCTTGTCGACGCGCGCTTGACGGCGCGCTGCCGCTTCCTCGATGCGCATTTTGGGCAGTCCGGCTTCCACAGCCTTGGTCATGCCGCCCATCGCTTCGATTTCCTCGATCATCGACCAAGCTTCATCAGCAAGTTGCTTGGTGAGCGCTTCAACATAGTAGGAGCCGCCCAGTGGATCGACCACGCGCGTCACGCCGGTTTCATGCTGCAAGATGAGCTGCGTATTGCGGGCAATGCGCGCCGAGGTTTCGGTTGGCAGCGCAATGGCTTCGTCAAATGAGTTGGTGTGCAGGGATTGCGTGCCGCCCAGCACGGCGCTCATCGCTTCAAAAGCGGTGCGCACGACATTGTTGTATGGGTCCTGCTCCGTCAGCGAGACACCAGAAGTTTGGCAATGGGTGCGCAGCATTTTGGAGCGCTCAGATTGTGCGCCGAAATCGGTCATGATGCGCGACCATAATTGGCGCGCAGCACGCAGCTTGGCGGCCTCCATGAAAAAGTCCATGCCGATGCAGAAAAAGAAACTCAGACGCCCGGCAAAAGCATCGATATCCAAACCCTTCTTCATCGCGGCACGGACATATTCCATACCGTCCGCCAGCGTGTAGGCAAGCTCCTGGCTCAGTGTCGAACCTGCTTCCTGAATGTGGTAGCCGGAGATCGAGATCGAATTGTATTTCGGCATCTCCGAGGCGGTATATTCGATGATATCCGCGATGATGCGCATGGAAGGCTCGGGTGGATAGATATAGGTGTTGCGCACCATGAATTCTTTCAAAATATCATTTTGAATGGTGCCCGACAGCTTATCACGGGAAACGCCCTGCTCTTCACCAGCGACGATGAACATCGCCAGCACCGGAATCACCGCGCCGTTCATCGTCATCGACACGCTCATTTCGTCCAGCGGAATGCCGTCGAACAGGATTTTCATGTCCTCGACAGAATCAATGGCGACGCCCGCCTTGCCGACATCGCCGGTAACGCGCGGGTGGTCGCTGTCATAGCCGCGATGGGTTGCTAGATCGAACGCGACCGACAGGCCCTTTTGTCCCGCAGCGAGGTTTTTTTTATAAAACGCGTTGCTTTCCTCAGCCGTTGAAAAGCCAGCATATTGGCGGATTGTCCACGGGCGGCCCGCATACATGGTGGCTTTGACGCCGCGCGTAAAGGGTGCGATGCCCGGCATTTCCGCCTGTGCCGAAGCGGGCAAATCATCGGCTGTGTAAAGCGGTTTGATTGCAATGTTTTCCGGCGTTTTACGCTCCAGATCATCGGGGCTACGGCCCTTCAATTCCTTGGTCGCCAGATCAATCCAGTCGCGATATTCAGCCATGGTCAACTCCTCTGCACGACGCTGGTAGCATTGCCGCCAACGCTCTCCAACTAGCTATTGGTTGCAGGCGGTCACTTCCGCTTGCTTTCAGCCAGAAGCGTGATGAGTTCGGGTACCATTTTTACGCCCGCACCCTCATCGGTGGCGTTGGTGAAAAGACCTGCTATCGCGCCTGCGATCTGCGCTGAGGCACCGATCTTGCCAGCATAGTCCGCATAATAGCCGGTGTCTTTGGCGGCGTTGGCGATTGTGAACTGCATGGCTGAAACGTCACCGCTGGCGGCATAGGGGGCCATGCGGGCCAGCGCGACGCTCTTGCCGCCACCCGCCTCCAAAACGGCTGTCAGCGCCTCGCTGTCGATGCCGGATTTTTGCGCAGCCGCGTAAGCTTCACCCAAGAGTGCTGCAAAGCCCAGCGAGACGAAATTGTGCAGCAGTTTTGCCGCGTGCCCATCCCCGGGTGCTTGGCCGACATGGGTGATGTTTTCAGCAAAGCAGGTCAGCAAATTGCGGTGCGCGTCCAGTGTATCGGGTGCACCGCCGACCAGCAGGTTCAGCCGCCCTTCCGCCGCTTCCTTGGGGGTGCGGGTCATCGGTGCATCCAAGAATGCGGCACCGGTGGCAAGCACTGCCGCTGCCATGGCGCGGGTTTCATCGGGTTGCGATGTCGAGCAATCAATCAGCGTTTTGCCAGCGCTCAAATGCCCAATCAGACCACCCTCACCCAAGACGATATCGCGCACCTGTGGGCTACCGGTGACACATAGAATGATGATGTCAGCTTGGGCACAAAGAGCCTCCAGCGCGTTATGCGCCGTGGCGCCCACCAAGTCATCCGTCCGCTGGTTGCCATCATGGTGCAGATAACAAAGCGGATAGCCACCGCGCATAATATTAAGCGCGATGCCGTGCCCCATCAGGCCGACACCAATCAGCCCGACTGTTTGCTGCTGTGTCATGGTTTCAAGCCTTCCCCATAATTCGCGCTTGTTTTACGCCGCATTTGCAACGCGGGTAAAGCGCGCCGGTGCGTAGGGCGTCATATCAATATTGGGGTGCTGACCGCTGATCTGCTGGGCCAAAAGCCGGCCGGTTTTCGGACCTGCCGTCAGACCGAGGTGGTCGTGCCCGAAACCAACAAACACACCATCGACCGACGGCACGGGCCCAATCATGGGCAGGCTGTCTACCATGGCTGGGCGATGGCCCATCCATTTGGCGGTCTCTTTCCACGTCAATTGCGGCATGGCCGAGCGGATGTTTTGTTCCAACAGTTTGAAAGGCGCATGGGACGCCGGAGCCTCCAGGCCGCCGAACTCCACAATCCCTGCAAGCCTGATGCGGCCTTCCATGGGGGTGATGACAAATTTGCCGGATGACACCATCACCGGCGCGCGCGGCATCGTCGACGGCTCGATCAACTCCAGATGATAGCCGCGTTCGCTTTCCATCGGCACGTCGAGGCCGAGTTGTTTGGCTAGCGGGCCGGACCATGCGCCTGTCGTCAATACGGCATTGTCGCAGGCAATCGTTGTCCCACCTGCCCGTACGCCGGTCAGTTTACCTGCTTGCTGGGCGAACCCGTCTACGGTTGCTTGCATCACTGTGCCACCAGATTTTTCCAGATGACGCGCCAAATCTTTGACATAGCGGCCCGGATCACTGATCCGCCCATGCCCTTCAAGCTTCGCTGCAAACTGATTGGCATCGCCAAAGTGCGGCTCGTAATCTTGCAGTGCCGCGCCTTCCAGCACATCCCATATAAAGCCGTGGCTTTCGCGGATCGCCCAATCGGTGCGGTCCCGCTCAAAGGCCGCGCGATCTTTGTAAAGGTAGAGATAGTCGCTTGGCACCAGCCATCGCGCGGCGTCGGTGCCTGCGCTCAGCGCTTGATGGTCAGCGAGGCTATCGCCCACCAGTGGCACAATGGCATTCACGCGACGCGCCACATCATTGGTATTCGCGTGGGCCAGATAGCGCACCAACCACGGCGCAAGCCTGGGCAGATAGCGCCACTTCATGAAGAGCGGCTGACGCGGGTCCAGCAGCATGTGCGGACCCTTGGCAACAATGCCCGGCATCGGCACCGGCAGCACGCCACTGGCGGCCAGCACGCCGCCATTGCCATAGCTGGTGCCCTCGCCCGGTGCCAGCCGGTCAATCAATGTGACAGCGTGGCCATCACGCTGCAGCCAGATGGCAGCCGACACGCCAACAATGCCCGCGCCAACCACAACAACCCGTTTACCCATCAAATGGCCCCACGCTGCAAAGATTGGCACCGTGCGCGGACGGACGACGCGCGTCAATATGAATTGATTGCGCCTAGGCGCTCTCGGCATTTGCTGCGCCATTGCCTGCCGCTTTGGTGAGATTGGAAGGAAGCGTCCCGCATTTTTCGCTTTGCGAAAATTGCACTGTTGAGCACGTGATAATGGTCACAAAACGCTCTCGGCATTTGCTGCGCAATTGCCTGCCGCTTCGGTGAGATTGGAAGGAAGGTCCCGCATTTTTCGCTTTGCGAAAATTGCGGTTGGTGCGGCCGAGAAGACTCGAACTTCCACGGGTTGCCCCACAGCGACCTCAACGCTGCGCGTCTACCAATTCCGCCACGGCCGCACACCGGTAGCATCGCCGAACCTCGGCTCGCCGCGCATAGCAAACCACGAAACCCCATACAAGTGGCGACACCAATTATTTACGTCCGCGCGGTGCTTTTGCCGACTTGCTTTTGCCGCCATCGTTTGCCACTGGTTTCCCACATCGGACAAAGCGACCATGCAAAGAGACGATATTGCGAGACAAAGCCGTTTTTGGCTGACCGATCCGGCGCCGGCCCAGGTGGAGTGGCGCATTGCGGACGGCCTGACAGACTATGCTGTGGCCCTCGCCTTCATGGAGCAACGTGTTGCCGAGATTGCAACAGGTGATGCGCCGGAGACGGTTTGGCTGGTTGAACATCCACCGCTTTACACCGCCGGCACCAGCGCCATTGCCGCTGATTTGATTGAACCGGACCGGTTTCCCGTGTTTGAGACAGGCCGTGGTGGTGAATACACCTACCATGGGCCAGGCCAGCGTGTGGCCTATGTGATGCTGGATCTCAAGCGCAGGCAGCAGGACGTGCGGGCGTTCGTCGCTGCGCTGGAAGCGTGGGTCATCGGCACGCTAGACCAATTCAACGTGATTGGTGAAAGGCGCGAAGACCGGGTTGGTGTTTGGGTGAAACGGCCTAAAAAAGCATCATCCGTGCCGGGCCAGACCGCAGAGGACAAAATTGCCGCCATCGGCATCCGTCTGCGTAAATGGGTGTCATTCCACGGCTTATCGATCAATGTCGAGCCGGACTTGAGCCACTATAGCGGCATCGTGCC
>JBAUIL010000117.1:0-12798 GCA_049682915.1 Ahrensia sp.
CATCGGCCGCAAAAAACTCGACGGGTCCATAATCTTTCAAGTCTTCAACGGCCTGTTTGGCCTTTGCTTTGTTGACATCGGCAATGGCCACGCGGGCGCCATCCTGAAGCAGTCGCTTGACGATTGCATAGCCGATACCTTGGGCGCCGCCTGTTACGATTGCTGTTTTGCCATCCAGTGATGCCATGGTTTTTCTCCCGCCTGATGGTTGTGCTTATCTTGCTTAAGGCCTAGCGGTCTGCGTGGATTAGGCCAAGTCATTATCGTGTGGCGCCCCGCAAAAACCATCGGCATAAGCGCAGGCGGCTCTATCTGCCACTAGTGGGATATGCCATAGCGGTCTCCGGAGGGGACTATTTATGCTGATCGATATTCAGGTGCATCTGCATTATACGTTTGCGCAGCGCACCGACTTGCTGATGCAGATTGAGGCTGCGGCAACGCCATCACAAACGATCGTCAATGCGTCGATTGGCCTGAGCCACACCCATGCTTTTTCCCGTGTCGGCGCTGAAGAAGAGGTTGGCGAGCGCATTTGGCTGCAAATGGATGACGCGCTGATATGCGATTATACCGCGACCATTGAAATTGACCGGCCGCCGGTCGATCTGGTGCAGCTGAAGGCGCAGCCGCTTCACCTTCTGTCTGCCGATACGGTGAAATATCTGTTGCCATCGCGCTATTGCCATGCCGATGATTTTCTCAATTTCGTGCATTTTGAATTTGCTGATCTCAGCGGCGGGGCGCGGGTTGCCGCCATGGCGCAATGGATCAATGAGCGGTTCGTCTATGCTCCAGGCACCACCAATGCCATGACGACAGATCTCGACACATTTGCCCAGCGTCAGGGCGTGTGCCGTGATTTCGCGCATATGCTGGTGTCGTTGTGCCGCGCGTCAGCCATTCCGGCGCGTTTTGTCAGTTGCTTTGCGCCCGATGTAAACCCGCCGGATTTCCACGCGGTCGCCGAGGTTTATCTGGAGGGCGGCTGGCATCTGGTCGATCCCAGTGGCATGGCTGCGCCCGAAACGATCGCGTGCATCGGGGTCGGGCGGGATGCCGCTGATGTTGCGTTTTTGACCTCGTTTGACGCCATCGCACTGCAAGCGCAATGGGTGCGCGTGTCACGCCGCTGAGTGACAGGTCAGTAAGCCGCTTTCCGTTATAACCGCATCGAGCGCAATGTCGTGCGCTTCCGCCCGCACAGCCTCAACCCGTTGGCAATCGAACGCGACGCCGATCAGCCTTGGCCGCTGACCTTTGGCGATCAACTTGGCAATGGCCCGATCATAGTGTCCGGCGCCATAGCCAATGCGGTTACCGTGGCCATCAAAAGCGGCCATCGGCACCAGCATCACCGCCGGGTCCATGGTTGGTGCGTCGTGTGGTGGTGCCATGGTACCGAAACCAGCTTTGACCAGTGTTTCGGCCCGCTGATAGCGGCGGAATATGATCGTCTCGCGGTCAATAACTGCGGGCAGCGCCACTGTCGCGCCCTGTTGCATCAGCGCGAAGACCAAGGGGCGGACGTCAAGCTCCGAACGGATCGGCCAGTAGGCTGAAACGACTTGTCCCGGTTCAATGGCCAAGTCAGCAAAGCGTGCGGCGACGTCAAGCGCCGCTTCGATGCGAAATTCCGATGGTAGCGCGTCACGCTTGGCAAGGGTTTGGGCACGAAGCACGTGTTTGGCAGTCATGCGCAGGCCTTTAGGGCGAAGTCAAAAAGTGCCAACCACGACAGTCGGTGGGAAGCTGCAATCCGGAGACCTACTTTCGTAGGTGGGTGCCAGTTGTAAGAGCCCACGAGCCCAAACAGCGCCAGCTCCCTAGGGATGCGTAAGGCCCCGGAATTTTGTGTTCCCTGTCGCAAAGCGCAGTCAGCCAAACAGATATAGTGTGCGGCAGGGACGAGCGCCAGCGCTCAATCGAGTTTCTTTGCCATGATTTCGATGCGCTCTGCCATGGCACCGAGCCGTGCGGCCAGATCGGCATCGATTGTGTCGGCCTTGGACAAGGCCTGATCGCGGGTTTTGCGCACCGATTCCATTTCTGTCTCCAACCCTTTGACGCGGCGCTGAAGTTCCACCAGTTCGTCCATCACCATAATGCCGGCCATAACGGTGAGGCGCTGGTCGCCGATTTCGCCGAAAGACGCCTTCACATGGCCGACATATTTGTCAAACCGCATCGCCAGATCGATCAGAAGATCTTCCTGGCCGGGGTCGCAGGCCATGCGGTAGCTTTTGCCGTCAATGGTAACCGATACTTGTGCCATCGTGTCCGTTTGTTTCTACCGGTCTAGAACCGCGCGGATCGTTTCCATCGCGGTCACCAGTCTTCGGGATACTTCCTTGTTGACCGTTTCCAAGCGCTCCGCACGGGCCTCGCTTTCGTCCAGGGTTGTCGCCAAGCGCGCGCGATCGGTGTTGAGGCGCTGCACTTCTTCTTCGGCGTCTTTATAGTCCTCGCGCTGTTCCAATGACCGGTCGATGCGGTCTTCCAGCATGGAAAAAGCGCGCTCCAGACGGTCCATAACTTCGTTAAGCGTAGCGGGCGCAACCATGAAAATGAATACCTGCGGTCATTAGTTCAATTAATCGAAACAGTTAGCGCTATGCGATAAACTCATAGTTCAACTTGCATAGAATTTTGCCGCCTTGCAACAGGGTGTTGGTGCTGGTGCACATGTTTGAGCGGCGCTTTGGTTTACTCAATTTCAATCCATGGTGCCGTTTGGGCAGCGCGCCGCAATTGCTCTAACGCGAGTTCGATTTTCTCGGTTCGGGTGTTATCAGGCCACACGGCATAGGCCGGATAGGGAAAGCGTGGCACACCGGGCACAAAGACAAGGTCGCCTTGCAACACATAATCATCGGCCATCCGATAGGGCACATAGGCTGCTTTGCCCGCCTCGTTGAGAAAGCGGGGCAGGGACGTGCCGATGGCCAGCGTCAGCTGCGGCGGCTTGAGCTCCGGGAACCAGCGGCTGTGGGCGATGGCAAATTCCGGCCCCCAGTCGCCATAGACATAGTTGTTCTGCCATCCACCCTTAAGCGCTGATTTCGCCGCCACCAACACCAGTTGATCGTCGAGAATATGTTCGGCCTTCAAGCCGGGACGGATTTGCGGGGCATAGACGACCGCAATGTCGATCTGGCCGCGCACCAGGCTGCGGGTGACGACTTCCGGGTCTTCAATGCGAAAGCGAACGGCGGTTGTTGCCATTTCAGCCTCTATGTTGCGCACCCATGTGGCGGATAATTCGGGCCAGAGGCTGTCCTGACAGGCGAGGTTGAGCGTGCTGTCATAGCCGTCGGGCAATGATGTCTGATAAAGTGCCTCGGTCCATAATTGAATGAAGGCGCGGGCATATTCTTCAAACTGCTCACCATGCACCGTCATCTCAATGCCGTTTTTTGAGCGGATCAACAGCGGCTTGCCGACGATATCTTCGAGCTTCTGGATGCGCAAACTGATCGCCGACTGAGACACAAAGAGCGTTTCAGCGGCGGTGACAAAGCTTTTGGTGGAAAGCACCGTCAGAAATGTACGGGCGAGAACGATATCCATGATCTATGAGTATTTCTCATGTTAATGTCAATTATTATCCGTTTTGATTATCTTACGTAGTGTGTCATACGTCAACAGGGCGCTGAAACTCCAGCGTATAGTGGGAGCTTTGCTGAATGCGCTGCAAAACGCAGCTGCCGTCCGCGGAGCAAAAAAAGGGGAAGATTATGTCTAAACGTGACGAACTGATTGAAAAATACACACAAGAACTCATTGAAAAGCTCGGCGTGACACCAAATGCCGACCTGTTACGTAAGGTTGTTATCGGCTGTGGCCCGTCCATTTACAATGCGGATGCATCGACTGTTTCAGGCAGTGACCCGAAAGAACTTGAGACTGTGCGCAAGAATTTTCTGCAAAAGAAACTCGGTCTGGCGGCCTCGCCTGATCTGGATGCGGGCATCGACGCCGTGATGGAAAAATACGGCCGGTCCAACCGCAATAAATACCGTGCTGTTGTCTACTACATGCTGACGATCCATTTCGGCCGCGAGTATATTTACGGATAAGTGTTTTTGAGTATGGGCTTGCACTGTGGTCCAGTGGTGCAGGCCCGGCCCCGGGGCGCAATTTGGGGCCGAACCATTGTCGGGCAGCTTGAATGGTTGCCGTGACCTCCGAAACGGGTGGCGCGCGTTGAATACGCGGTGCCACCCGTTTGTGCGCGTTCCGGCCCTGGCCTTGTGCACAGCGAGACGTGGATCGCCATCGGGATTTGTTGACTCCACCTTTGCACCTGCTATGTCAGGCCCGAAATTAACGGGGCTTGTCACAGTCTGTGAAAAGCCCTCCATTGCCCGGCATAATGGGCGCATGAATGGAACCAAATCAGATGATCTCACGCGAAAAACACGATCGTATGGCCAATGCGATCCGCTTCCTGTCCATGGATGCTGTTCAGGCTGCAAATTCCGGCCATCCCGGTCTGCCTATGGGCGCAGCGGATATTGCGACCGTTTTGTTCACACGGTTCATGAAATTTGATTTGACCGATGCGCGTTGGCCAGACCGTGACCGGTTTGTGTTGTCGGCGGGCCATGGCTCAATGCTGATGTATTCACTGCTCTATCTTCTGGGCTATGAAGACATGACGCTGGACGACATTAAAAATTTCCGCCAAATCGGCTCAAAAACCGCTGGTCACCCGGAATATGGTCATGCGGCAGGCATTGAAACGACCACCGGGCCGTTGGGCCAAGGTATCGCCAATGCGGTGGGTATGGCGATTGCAGAGCGTAAATTGCGCGATGAGTTTGGCGCGCAATTGGTCGACCATCACACATTCGCACTGGTTGGCGATGGTTGCCTGATGGAGGGTATCAGCCAGGAAGCCATTTCAATGGCCGGCCATCTGAAGCTCAACAAGCTCATTGTGCTGTGGGACGACAACAACATCACGATTGACGGTAAAGTATCGCTTTCTGATTCAACCGATCAGCAGGCACGGTTTGAGGCTTCCGGCTGGACTACCGAGGCGGTGGATGGCCATGATCCTGATGCGATAGCGGCGGCAATTGAGCGTGCCAAGTCGGCTGAAAAGCCGACCTTGATCGCGTGCAAAACAACCATTGGTTATGGTGCACCCAACAAGGCAGGCACCAGCGGTGTGCATGGTTCGCCTTTGGGCGACGAAGAAATCGCAGGCACACGGGCGGCGTTGGGCTGGGATGCGGCACCGTTTGAAATCCCGTCTGATATTCTTGATGATTGGCGGGTGGCGGGCCTTGCTGCACGCAAGCCACGTGCAGGATGGGATAAAAATCTCAACGCCTTGGACAACTCTGTGCGCGCAGAATTTGAACGCCGCCAGGCCGGACAATTGCCGCTAGGCTTTGACAGCGCGATTGCGGAATACAAAAAACAGTTGATTGAAGACCAGCCGAAAGTGGCAACCCGTAAAGCGTCGGAAATGGCGCTTGCCATCATCAATGGTGTTATGCCCGAAACACTGGGCGGCTCGGCGGATTTGACCGGCTCCAACAACACCAAAACCGCGCAAACCGCGCCAATCACGCCGGATGATTTTTCAGGCCGCTATCTGCATTACGGCATTCGCGAGCACGGCATGGCCGCAGCGATGAACGGTATTGCGCTGCATGGCGGGCTGATCCCTTACGGCGGCACGTTTCTGGTGTTTTCCGATTATGCGCGCCACGCGATGCGCCTGTCCTCGCTGATGGGCATCCGTGTGGTCTATGTGATGACGCATGATTCAATCGGCCTGGGTGAAGATGGTCCGACCCACCAGCCGGTTGAACATTTGGCTTCGCTGCGCGCCATTCCCAACCATTTGGTGATGCGTCCGGCTGACGTGACCGAAACCATGGAGTGCTGGCAATTGGCACTGCAAAGCGACACCGCACCGTCAACGTTGGCGCTGACCCGCCAAGGCCTGCCAAGTGTGCGTTCAGCCTATTCGGAAGCCAATCTGTGCGCGATGGGTGCCTATGAGTTGAAGACAGCCGACAGCGATGTTGATGCGCTGGTGACGATTTTCGCGTCCGGTTCGGAAGTGGAAATCGCACTGGATGCCGCGCGCCAGCTGGACCTCAACGGCACCCCGACGCGGGTGATCTCCGTACCGTGTATGGAGCTGTTTGAGCAACAGTCTGAAGAGTATAAATCCGCCATTCTCGGCTGGTCGAAAGTCAACATTGCGATTGAAGCCGGTGTGCGCATGGGCTGGGACCGTTTCATCGGCCGTGATGGTATTTTTATCGGCATGAACAGCTTCGGTGCATCCGGTCCTTACGAGGCTCTTTACGAACATTTTGGCATAACGGCAGCAAATGCTGTCAAAGCCGCAGAAGAACGACTAAAGGCGGGTGAAGATCACGCTTAAGCGGTGTGATACAACCGATTCGGACTTAGTGAACATTTGACGCGGAGAAAATTCCATGACGATTAAAATCGCAATCAACGGCTTTGGCCGCATTGGCCGTAACGTGGTGCGGGCAATTTTTGAAAGTGGCCGCACGGATATCGATATCGTTGCGATCAACGATCTCGGCCCGGTTGAAACCAATGCCCATTTGATGCGCTTTGACTCGGTTCATGGTCGTTTCCCGATGGATGTTGCCGTTGACGGTGACACGATCAAGGTCGGCAAGGAAAGCTTCAAGTGCTTTGCTGAACGCGACCCGAAAAACCTGCCTTGGGGCGAGTTGGGCATCGACATCGTGATGGAGTGCACCGGCATTTTCACCGATAAGGAAAAAGCGTCATGGCACCTGCAAGCCGGCGCCAAGCGGGTGCTGGTCTCTGCGCCTGCATCGGGTGCCGACAAGACCATCGTGTATGGTGTCAACCATGATGTGCTGACCAAGGATGATCTGATCGTCTCCAACGCGTCATGCACCACCAACTGCCTGTCACCGGTTGCTTATGTGCTGCACGAAGCCATCGGCATCGAAAAAGGCATGATGACCACTATCCACTCCTACACCGGCGACCAGCCGACACTGGATACGATGCATAAGGATCTTTATCGTGGCCGCGCGGCCGCCATGAGCATGATCCCGACATCAACCGGTGCGGCGAAAGCGGTTGGCTTGGTGTTGCCGGAATTGAATGGCAAGCTGGATGGCTTTGCGATGCGCGTGCCGACACCGAACGTCTCGGTTGTTGACCTGAAATTTATTGCCAAGCGCGAAACATCGGTCGCTGAAATCAATGAAGCCATCAAATCTGCTGCCAATGGCAAGCTGAAAGGCATTCTTGGTTACACAGACCAGCCCAATGTCTCCATCGACTTCAACCATGATCCGCATTCATCGATTTTCCATATGGACCAAACCAAGGTCATGGACGGCACATTGTGCTCAATCCTGACATGGTATGACAATGAGTGGGGCTTCTCCAACCGCATGGGCGACACCGCGGTTGCGATGGGCAAATTGCTCTAAGCCGCCAAAATACGGACGAAATAAAAACCCGGCCATCGCGCCGGGTTTTTGTTTTTTGAACTGGCTCACTTAGCCCGGCCAGAGCTGCGTGGTGGGGTGGAACTGTGACCATGCAAACCAGAATGCCTGGTGGCTGCCGAGGTCTGCGCCGTTCTGATCGGTCGCTTTGACGCCGCCACCATCCATGGTCAGGCGCACGCCATCGACCTCAATCGTTTCGCCCTTGGTGAGCGCGGCGATTGCTTGACTGCGCTGAAAAGCAATTGGGTTTCCATCGGGGGTGATCAAGCCGATAATGTCTTCATGGACGGGCAGGCGCGGGTCGACATCGCCAACCGGAAAGATCGGCCCGTTGGCATCGCGGTTGTTGCGGAAATCAAAATCGCGCCCCAGCGCGAGCGACTCAGCCAACACCGTTGTGTCGGGGTGGGCCTGCTTCCATGCGCCCCAAGTCGTTGTGATGACGCTGGCTTGTTTCAGGGCGATACCTTTTTGCGCCAGCGGGCCGGTGACCGCGGTGCCTTTGAACGTGTCGAACACCGATTGGCTGGTGATGTCATACATCACCTTGTTGGAGCGGATCAGCAGGCCGGATGTGCGCAGCACGGGGCGCTCGACGCCCGCCGGCAGCCGGTCGGTAAAGTAGGCCTGCGCCGCACCGCACAGGGTGCAATAGGGAATGCCGAGATCGCGCCCGCCCAGCGTGTCATTGACCATCTCGCGCACCTCCATAATGCGACGGGGGTAAGCGCGGGCTTCACCGTTGATGGAAATGCCGAACACAACCGCATCATCATCGAGCCAGGTCGCTTCCGCCGCGCTGGTCACATCCGGATTGTCAGCAGCAGGGATGCAGTTGCAGGCTTCGTCGGTGGTGTCATAGGCGCGGTCGTCAATCAGCACGCCACCCCACGACACGTGCCGCCAATCCACATCACCCTCGACAAAAATGTTTTCCCAGCCGGGCACCACGCTGGTAAAGATAGCGCGTTTATAGCTGAGATAGTCCGGCGGTGCGGGAATGTCCCAGGCAATCAGATGGTCGGTGACATGGCCCCACTGGTTGAAGTTGGGCAATTGTTTGCCCAGCAGTTCGGACGCGGCTGTGTTCAACACGCTGGTAAAACCGGGGTTTGTCACAAAGCGCATCAGGTCGGCGATGATCCAGACGAGCCGAGGATCACCTGATCCGGCGATCTCACGCAGTGCCAGGCCTTGATCACGGCCCCAGACCGATTGGGTGATGCCGTCGATGAAGGCGGTTTGAACCGCGCGCTGTAAATCTTCCGACAGAGCGCCGGTTGGCACCGCCGGAGGCGTGCCGAATTTTTCGACCACATAAGCGGGCAGTTCAGCGGGTTCTTGCGCTTTTGTTTCTGTCAGCGCCGCAGCGCCAAGCGTGACGATTAATAGGATACTGAAAAAATAGCGTTGGATGACAATCATGGCCCGATCCTCATGAAAACAGATCAGCATTGTCAGCGCAGTTTGCCGCAAATGCCAATCACGCTCAGTCAGCTTTTTGTGAAACGCTATGTCAGCCGCGCCATGCGGCACCTTTCCAACTGGCTAGTGGTTGCTTACAAAGGTGGCATGGATGATGGACCTTTGATCTTTTTGGTTGTGGCGGCAGGCATTTTGCTTTTGACGGTTGTCCGTGCACAGCTGTTTAAGAAGACAATCCGTAAGCCCATGCCGGGCGATGATCCGCGCGGCCAAGAGACACATTGGTATGGCGGAGATGGCCGTGACTGACACCATGATGATAGATCTACATCCGGAAGCCAAGCGCGTGCTGGATTTCTGGTTTGTCGAACATGGCCCAAAACAATGGTGGGCCGGTGGCGGTGCGTTTGATGTCGCGGTCCGGCTCAACTTCGCCGATACGCTGCGCGCTGCGGAGCGCTGTGAAACCGCTGATTGGCGACGCCATCCGCGCGGACGGGTCGCGGAAATTATGGTGCTTGATCAGTTTTCACGCCAGCTCTACCGGCGTTCCGGGCGGGCCTTTGCCAATGATGCTTTGGCGCTGGCTCTGGCTCAGGAAGCGGTTGCCATGGGAATCAAAGATCTGGTCAGCGAGGACGAGTATAAGTTCGTGCTTATGCCCTACATGCACTCCGAAAGCCTGCTCATCCACGATGAAGCCATGGTGCTCTACAGTGTGCTGGACGCCGATACGTTTGACTTTGAAAGGCGCCACCGCGATGTGATTGAGCGCTTCGGGCGCTACCCCAAGCGCAATGCAGCTTTAGCCAGGGTTTCTAGTGCCGCTGAGTTGGCGTACATCAATGACAGTGATTCTATGTTTTAAATGTGCGCGGTTGAAATGATTGAACTGCTTACCGTTATGTCGATCACCATTGTGGTCGCGATTGTTCCGGGTCCGGACTTTGTTGTTGTGACCCGCAATGCGCTGGCGGGCGGTAAGCTGACCGGGATCATGACAGCGCTTGGCATTGCGTTGGCTCTCGCTGTGCACGTGACCTATGCCATTGCGGGCATTGCTGTTGTCGTTTCCCAGTCGATCTACATTTTTAATGCGCTAAAGCTTATTGGTGCGGCCTATCTGTTGTGGCTTGGCTGGACGATGGTGCGCGACGCCAAACAGCCGCTGGCAGAAACCGCGGCCGCCAAACCGATGTCGCCCTGGAAGGCGTTGCGGTGGGGGTTCTTCACAAATGTGACCAACCCGAAAGCCACGATGTTTGCATTGTCGGTATTTGTGCAGGTGACCTCTGTTGATACATCAATCTGGATCAAGATCGGTTATGGCTTTGTCATGGCCGGTGGTGTGTTTGGCTGGTTTGTGCTTGTTACGTTTTTCTTTACTCAACCGGCGGTACGTCAGGCCTTCTTGAAAGCAAAATATTGGTTGGACGCCACCCTCGGCTCTATTCTGGCAGTTTTCGGATTGGCCCTTGCCGCGTCGATTGTCGCCCAACAACCTCAGCGGAGCTAAAATGCCCTTCAAAACCCTCGATGATATTGTTGACCTTAAAGGCAAGCGTGTGCTGGTGCGCGTCGACCTCAATGTGCCGATGGCTGACGGTGTGGTGACAGACAGCACACGGCTGGAGCGGATTGCACCGACCATTGCCGAACTCTCGCGGCGCAGTGCCAAGGTTATATTGATGGCGCATTTCGGGCGCCCCAAGGGTGAAAAGGTCGCCGAGATGAGCTTGCGGCCTGTTGCCAAAGCGCTGGAAGAGGTGCTCGACCAGCGCGTTGACTTTGCCGCTGATTGTGTGGGCGAGGAAGCCGCCAGTGAAGTGGCCGAGATGGTCGATGGCGATATTCTGCTTTTGGAAAACACCCGGTTTTATGCCGGTGAAGAAGCCAATGATTTGGACTTTGCGCGCAAACTTGCGGCCAATGGCGACATTTATGTCAATGATGCGTTTTCTGCGGCGCACCGTGCCCACGCGTCCACCGAAGGGCTCGCGCAATTGCTGCCAGCGTATGCCGGGCGCACCATGGAAGCGGAACTGACCGCACTGGAAAAAGGTTTGGGTAATCCGCAAAAGCCGGTTCTCGCCGTTGTCGGCGGCGCAAAAGTCTCAACCAAAATCGATCTGCTGCAAAATCTCGTCAAGCGCGTCGACATGCTGGTGATCGGCGGCGGCATGGCCAACACGTTCCTCGCCGCGCAAGGCGTCGATGTTGGCAAGTCGCTGTGTGAGCACGATCTGGCCGATACCGCGCGTATGATTATGGCCGAAGCTGAAAAGTCCGGTTGCGAAATCATCTTGCCGGTCGACGCCGTGGTTGCACGCGAGTTCAAGGCAGGCGCGGACAATCAGACTGTCGCCATTAATGCCATTGCCGCCGATGCGATGATGCTGGATGTCGGTGAAGCATCGATTGCCAAAGTGACAGACGCCATTGGCCGCGCCCAAACGCTGGTATGGAACGGTCCGTTGGGCGCTTTTGAGATCGAGCCTTTCGACAAGGCGACCGTGGCGGCGGCAAAGTTTGCGGCAAGCCAAACCACACAAGGCAAGCTGGTGTCGGTTGCCGGTGGCGGTGACACGGTTGCGGCGCTCAACCATGCCGGTGTCAGCGCTCAATTCAGCTATGTGTCGACCGCTGGCGGTGCGTTTCTGGAATGGATGGAAGGCAAGGTTTTGCCGGGCGTTGCGGCGCTGGGGTAACGCTTGTGCTGCTAATCATTATGGTGGTTACCGCCTATATGGCGGTGATCAACCTCATCACCTATCTGATTTTTGCCCATGATAAACGCGCGGCCCGCGCCCAGGCACCGCGTGTGGCAGAAAACACCTTGCTGTCATTGGCGCTGCTTGGTGGTTCGCCTGCCATGTTGTTTGCCCAACAAAGCTTGCGCCATAAAACCCGTAAAGAGCCGTTCAAAACAACGCTCTGGTTGATTATTGCGGCTCAACTCGGTGGCGCCGCCTATTTGTTGGCATCTGTTTAATACTTTTTAAACTTTAGCCAAAAGTTTTAAGCCCTAAAAACGATTGAAAGAAATTCAATCGATTAGCAGGCTGGCTGGTAATTCTTCCTTCGCTTGTTTTCTGATATGCGATCCCAAACTGCTTCGAATCTACCGCAAAGAGGGGAACTACATGTCCAACCAAGCCATGGCCGATCAGATGTCAAACAAGGATGGCTTTATTGCCGCCTTGGACCAGTCCGGTGGCTCAACACCGAAAGCGCTAAAGCTGTATGGTGTCGAGCAAGACGCCTACAGCAATGATGAGGAAATGTTCGCGCTGATCCATGCTATGCGCGCGCGCATTATAAAGTCCCCCGCATTTTCCGGCGACAAGGTCATCGGCGCGATCCTGTTTGAGCGCACCATGAATGGTCAGATCGACGGCATGGATACAGCAAATTACCTGTGGCAGAAACGCCAGGTCGTACCTTTCCTGAAATGCGATCAGGGCCTGATGGCGGAAGAAAACGGCGTTCAACTGATGAAGGACATGGTCGGTCTGGATGATTTGATGCAGCGGGCCGTCGGCAAAAACGTCTTTGGCACCAAAATGCGTTCTGTGGTGAACGCAGCCAACCAGACCGGCATTGACGCGATTGTCGCCCAGCAATTTGAAGTGGGCATGCAAATTCTCGGCCATGGCCTGATGCCAATTCTGGAGCCGGAAGTGACCATTACCATCGACGACAAGGCTGAAGCGGAAGCCATGTTGCTGGCGTCTATTCAAAAGCACCTCGATGCCATGGATGGCGACAAGCAGGTTATGCTGAAACTGTCCTTGCCGACACAAGCCAATTTATATCGCCCGCTGATTGAGCATCCACGCGTAATGCGTGTTGTGGCGCTGTCGGGTGGCTATAACCG
>JBAUIL010000118.1:0-2029 GCA_049682915.1 Ahrensia sp.
TCGCGTCCTGCATCGCGTTGGGCAATTGCCGCTCCAGGATCGAAATCTTGTGCGCAATGCGGTCCAGAAACGGTACGATGAAATTGATGCCTGGCCCCAACACGCTGCGCAGACGCCCAAACCGCTCAACCACATGTTTTTCGCTTTGCGGTACGATTTGAATACCCGCGAAAATCACCACGATGATGAAAAGGCTGAGCAATATCCAAACGATATTGGTGCCAATGACTTGCGAAATATCCATGATTTTGCCCCCACAATGAATGCTCTGACTCTTATATGTGGATTGCGACGGCGAATGGAAGATGTACTCTGCAACAATAGGGGTTCGCTGCGGACTAAACGAACGCAATGCCAAGAGGTAAATCGGAGCAGATATGTCAGAGGCCTATGAGCAGTCGGGTCCCATTGATCTCAACACACCGGTCCGGTTTGCCGACCCGCTACCGGACGCGGTGGATGTCGTTATCATCGGTGGTGGCATCATCGGCATTTCATCGGCGCTTTATCTGGCCGATGAAGGCTACAGTGTTGCGGTGATCGAAAAGGGCCGCATGGCCTGCGAGCAGTCATCGCGCAACTGGGGCTGGATCCGCCAGCATGGCCGCGACGAGGCTGAGCTGCCCATCATGATTGAAGCCAACCGGCTTTGGGGCGAACTGGATGCGCAAACCAAGGGCGCAACAGGCTTCAAGCGGCATGGCATCATGTATCTGGCAAGCAGCGAAGCCCAGATGGCCAAGCGCGAGAAGTGGTTGGAGGTGGCCAGACAACACCAACTCGACACCCGGGCGCTTTCGGCCAAAGAAGTATCTGAACACATTCAGCAGGGCGAGGGCGCACATCAATGGATCGGCGCGACCTATACGCCCAGTGATGCGCGCGCCGAGCCGTGGCGGGCAGTGCCTGCACTGGCTGCATTGGCACAAGAAAAAGGCATCTCAATCATCGAGAATTGCGCCGCCCGCGCCCTCGATGTGCAGACGGGCAGTGTTAAGGGTGTCATCACCGAGAAGGGCAAAATCCGCTGCGAGCAAGTGTTGCTGGCGGCGGGCGCTTGGTCATCGCTGTTTTTGCAAAACCATGATGTGGCCATTCCGCAATTGAGCGTGCGCTCAACGGTCAGCCGCACCGCACCCATGCCAGCCGTCATGCAGGGCAATGCAGCCGATGAAACCATGGCGTTCCGGCGGCGCGAGGATGGCAGCTACACAATCTCCATCTCAAACCTGCATGATCTGTATATCGGCCCGGATTCGTTTCGCCATTTGATCAAATGGTTGCCGGTGGCCAAGGAGCATTGGCACGACACCAAATTGCGCGTGCGTCCGCCGAAAGACTTTCCCGATGGCTGGACCACACCACGCCATTGGCAGGCCGATGCTGTGTCGCCGTTTGAACTAAACCGGGTGCTGATACCCAAACCCAACCAAGCCAAAGCCAGCGCCTTGCGCGATGAGTTTGCCAAGCGCTTCCCGCAATTGGGTCGTCCGCAACTCACGCACACTTGGGCAGGGATGATCGATGCGATGCCGGACGTCGTGCCGATTGTTGACCGCGTGCCGCAGATTGCCGGGCTCATTCTGGCCACCGGCATGAGCGGCCACGGCTTCGGCATCGGTCCGGGTTTTGGACGGCTGATCGCAAAAATAGCCGCAGGCAAGCCCACCGGCCATGTGATGGCGCGTTTCCGGTTTTCACGCTTTACCGATGGCAGCAAAATGGTACCCGGCCCGGCGATCTAGTCGTTTTCCGCCGTGCGGTCTTTGCCGTTGTGTTCGGCCATCGGATTCATGGCCAGCGATTCCGGCGTTGAGTAGCGCGCAACCGGCACGGTGACATAGACATCGCGTTGATCAACCGGCACCGCATCGCGCACGGAAATCCGCCACAACGTGAATGCCAACAGGCAGATATGAGCGCCGACCAGCGTCATGAACAAGCCTTCAGGCCCGCTCAGGCTCATCGCAGCACCGGCAATCAGTGGACCGATGATGGAGCCAACGCCGAACATCAGCAACAAGCCGCC
>JBAUIL010000119.1:0-7177 GCA_049682915.1 Ahrensia sp.
GCATCCCGTCAAAAGCGATGCTGCATGCATCTGAGGTGTTTCACGAAGCGGGCCATAGCATGGCGACACTGGGTGTCGATGTCGGCAAGCCAAAGCTCGATCTGAAAAAGATGATGGCGCATAAAGATGACACGGTGAAAGCCAATGTCGATGGCGTCAGCTTTTTGATGAAGAAAAACAAGGTCGATGTCATGCATGGCACCGGCAAAGTGCTGGGCCAAGGCAAAGTTGCGGTGACTGCCGATGATGGCAGCGTCACCGAAGTCGACACAAAGAACATCGTGATCGCCACCGGCTCCGATGTTGCGGGCATTCCCGGCCTTGATGTGGAAATTGACGAGAAAATCATCGTGTCATCCACCGGTGGTTTGGAACTGACCAAAGTGCCCAAGAAAATGATCGTTGTGGGCGGCGGTGTGATTGGCCTTGAGTTGGGTTCGGTGTGGAACCGGCTTGGCGCAGAGGTGATCGTGGTTGAATATCTCGACACTATTCTGGGCGGTATGGATGGTGATGTGTCCAAGCAGTTCCAGAAAATGCTGGCCAAGCAGGGCATGGACTTCAAGCTGGGCGCGAAAGTAACCGACGTCAAAAAGGCGGGCAAAGGCGCGCAGGTCACTTTTGAGCCGGTCAAGGGCGGTGACGCGGTGACACTGGACGCTGATATTGTTCTGGTCGCCACAGGCCGCAAACCCTACACCGAAGGTCTGGGTCTTTCGGAAGCAGGCGTGGTGTTGGATGATCGCGGACGCATCGACGTCAATGAGCATTGGCACACATCGGTCGAAGGCATCTGGGCGCTGGGCGATGTCATCAAAGGCCCGATGCTGGCGCACAAAGCCGAAGATGAAGGCATGGCCGTCGCCGAGCGCATCGCTGGTCAGCATGGTCATGTCAATTATGGCGTGATCCCGTCGGTGGTCTACACCGAGCCGGAAGTGGCGTCGGTTGGCAAAACCGAAGAAGAGCTGAAAAAAGATGGCGTGGCTTATGTGATCGGCAAATTTCCTTTCACCGCCAATGGCCGCGCCCGCGCCATGCAGGCAACCGATGGTTTCGTCAAAGTGCTGGCCGACAAAGCAACAGACCAGGTGCTGGGCGTTCACATCGTCGGCAAGGGTGCCGGTGATTTGATCCACGAAGCGGCTGTGCTGATGGAGTTTGGCGGATCATCCGAAGATCTCGCCCGCACCTGCCACGCACACCCGACCATGAGCGAAGCGGTGCGCGAGGCGGCGCTGGCGTCATCGACGGGCAAGCCGCTGCATATGTAGCGGGCATGAAGGCCAACAAAAAACCGGCGGTCCATGGGGCCGCCGGTTTTGTTTTGGGTGATGGAAAAACTCAGACGTTCTTTTGCTCGTCGAGATATTTGACGATCCATGCATCGAGCGGCGCTTGCGCGACTTCGACGGGCTCGCTCATGGCCGTATGCGCGGGCATTTTGGTCATGGCGTAGGCGTCTTTGGTGCCCCAGCTGCATTCAGCGAATGCGGCTGACGAGGCGAGAAGGCTCGTAGCGGCGGCGAGGGCCAATGTTTTAGTCATTGAACGGCTCCTTTGTTGCAGCTTGCACTGTGCAAGCCATCAAAAAGGTAACGCAAGGGAATGACTGCACAAGTGTCCAAACGGTCGCAGGTCGTCACATCGGTGTCACGGTATAGCCCGCATCGGTGTACATCTGGGCAAGGCCCCTATCGCCGGGAAGGTGTAGCGCGCCGACCGCAATAAACGCGTTGCCGCGCTCCAAAAGGGGGATTGAGCGGTCAAACATGGTTTGATTGCGCTTGTTGACCATGATCTCTTCAAAGGACGTATAGCCATTAGCGGCGTTGCTATCGGCTTCAAAACCATCCGGCTTGAAGTTTTGCAACAGCGGCCAGACAATGCCGATATCACCCTCATCATAGGCGATGATCATGGTTTCGATGACATCGTCCATATAGTCGACAAATTTCAATGTGTCGGCGAGACCGGCGATATGGTCTTCCATGGCTATAGAATCCATCGCTTCGAGCTGCTCGATGATCGTTTCCAAGCCGACAAGTTCCTTGCCGCCTTGTTGGGCTTGTTCTGCGATAAACACGTCTAGAATTTTAGCGCCTGCTTGCTTTCGCGCGGTTTCACAGGCGGGCAGGGCAAGCATGCCCGACAAAAGCCATGGCTTCATGCGGTTGACGAGCGCCAGCTTCATGCCTTTTTGCTCAAGGCCCGCTTCAATCACCGTCTTTTGCTGCACCGTCATAAAGTCATCAAGGCGCTGATCACCGGTGAACATCGTCAGGTCGGGTCGGCCTAGCAGGGTCATCTGCGCTTTGGTTTCATCGAGAATTTCGGTCGCTTCGATGGCAACGATATTGGCGTTTGCAAGCGCCTCGGCTGCAGCCTGAGGCATATCCAGCACGCGCTCATCGGTCATGTGCATGGTGCCGAACAGAAATGAAGGTGCAGTGCCGGGTTTTTCAACGCGGTAGAAAACATGGTCGCCAAAGACGGTATCTGCCGCCGCATCCAATACGCGCTGGTAGCCTTCAGGGTCGGTCCCCTCCATCATTTCCAGCAGGTTTTGCCCGGTGCAGCTTGGTTGGGTTTGCGCTTTGGCGGCAAGGCTGGAAGCACCCAGCGCGGCAATGACCACAACGCTGAAAACCAGCGCGATATTGAACACAGCCAACAGGCCCAAAAAGGTACGCTCGGCAAAACGGGGAAGGTAAACGCTGTTTTTCATGGGTGCACTATCATACAAAGAAGCGGATATTCCGTTAAGATGGCAATGACGATGTTCTGCTAGGCGCGTGGATGGGCGGCCTTGTAGGCCTCCAGCAAGCGGTCGGTATCGACGCCGGTATAAATTTGGGTGGTTGACAGGCTGGCATGGCCAAGCAGTTCCTGGATCGTGCGCAGGTCGCCGCCGCTGCCCAGCAAATGCGTGGCAAAGGAGTGGCGCAGCGCGTGGGGTGTTGCGGTATCAGGCAGGTTCAGCGCGCCGCGCAGCCGTCGCATGTCACGCTGCAGAACTGCCGCCTGCAAAGCGCCGCCACGCGCACCACGAAACAAAGGTGCTTCAGCGCCCAGCGTGTAGGGGCATTGACGGCGGTACGCGTCCACGGTGTCAAACACGACCGGCAAAAGCGGCACGATGCGGGTTTTGTTGCCCTTGCCTGTCACGCGCAGGCTTTGTTCTTTGGGATTGCGCAACTGGTCGCCGGTCAAAGCCAACGCTTCGCCGATGCGCATGCCGCAGCCGTACAAAAGCGCAAAAATGGCGGCGTTGCGCGCATCCATCCACGGTTGGGTGGTCATCTGCTCGCGCCAGTCGGCCAGTTGTATGGCATCTTGCGGGGTCAACGGTTTGGGCAGGCTGATGGGTTGGCGTGGCGCACGCAGGGCTGTTGCGGCGGTCGCATTGACCAGATTTTTGCTTTCGAGAAAGCGCAGAAATGACCGCACACCGGCCAAGCCGCGCCCGAGCGAACGCGCGCCCGCACCATCGCGTCGGCGGCGCGACAGGTAAGCACGCATATCCATCGGCTTGAGATGGGCGATTTTAGCCAGGGTTGCCGTGCCACCGGTATGGTCGGCGATGAAAGCCAGAAATTGCCGCGTGTCGCGCTCATAGGCTTCGGTCGTGTTGGCAGACAAACGCCGCTGATGGGCGAGCGTTTGCAGCCACTGCGTGCGCAGGGCGCAAAGTTTGGTGTCGGCGGGAAGCAACGTTTGGGTCATCGTTCCACTATGGCGGCTATTGGTTACCGGTGTGTTGCTTATCGACCCTTTCCAACGCGCTGCGCTGCGCATAAAAGGCAGCCATGAGCGAAAACAAATTACAAAGCCCCGTTTTGATGGGTGTTATCGGCGCGCCACATGGCGTCAAAGGTCAGGTGCGTGTGAAATCCTACACGGGTGACCCGCTGGCGCTGGGTGACTATGGCCCATTATTTGACGCGGCTGGCAAAGCCTATCAGGTGGCCGATATCCGTTCCGCGAAGAATGTTGTGGTTGTCACGTTCGAAGGTGTATCCGGTCGTAGTGCGGCCGAAGCCTTGAACGGGGTCGAATTATTCATCGAGCGAGATCAATTACCTGACGATACGCTGGATGAAGACGAGTTCTACATTGAAGATCTTGTCGGCATGGATGTGCTGGATGGTTCAGGCAAACAAATTGGCACGGTCATGACGGTGCAAAATTTCGGCGCAGGTGACATGATTGAGGTTTCGCCGATGATGGCCAATGGCAGCTTTTCAGCCAAAACGGTGTTTTATCCGTTCACCAAATTGGTGGTGCCGAAAATTGATTTTGATGCTTATGCGCTCACGTTGATTGCGCCGACGGAAGTGACCGTTGCACCGGAGGGCTCCAAAGAGCGAGAAGCTGACCCGGATTTCAAACCGGACGCTGGTACATGACCTTCCGCGCGTCTGTGCTGACCCTTTATCCCGACATGTTTCCCGGCACGCTTGGCCAAGCGCTGGCGGGCAAGGCGCTGGCGCGCGGCGACTGGGCGCTGGATGTGACGCAGATCCGCGATTTTGCGACCGATAAGCACCGCAGTGTTGACGATACACCCGCCGGCGGAGGCGCTGGCATGGTGCTGCGCCCGGATATTGTGGGCGCGGCGCTTGATGCAGTGTCGCCCGCTGATGATCCGCGGCCGCGATTTTTAATGAGCCCGCGCGGCAAGCCGCTGGACCAGGCCATGGTGCGCAGCCTGAGAGACGGGCCCGGTGTGGTGATTGTGTGCGGGCGGTTTGAAGGCGTGGACCAGCGGGTGATTGACGCGCGTGGCCTGACTGAAGTGTCGATTGGCGACTATGTGTTGTCCGGTGGGGAAGTGGCGGCGCAAGTGATGCTGGATGCGATCATCCGGCTGTTGCCGGGCGTGATGGGCAATGATGTATCGGGCGAAACCGAGAGCTTTGAGACCGGCATGCTGGAACATCCGCATTACACGCGGCCCGCTGAGTGGGAGGGCCAAACCATTCCCGATGTGTTGACCGGTGGCAACCACAGGCTGATTGATGAATGGCGGCGCGACCAAGCCGAAAAGCTGACGCAGGCGCGGCGACCGGATTTGATGGAAAAAATCACACGGGACAGGTGACAAACGAGCCATTGTCGGCTATGGCGCACACGCTAATGCGGGCAACGTCCCGTCTTTTGCAGCAATTACGAGCATGACTACCGCTCCGGCCCTGTGGCCAGGCTACACGATGATGATCATTGTGGGTCCAACGATGAGCGCTCTGGCGGTTCAAAAGAACAGGAATGAAGACCATGGATATTATCCGCCAGTTGGAGGCCGAACAGGTCGCCAAAATCGAAGCAAAACGCACATTTCCAGAATTCTCACCCGGTGACACCGTTCGCGTCCAGGTTCGCGTGACCGAGGGCAAGCGTGACCGTTTGCAGGCCTATGAAGGCGTGTGCATTGCGCGCTCCGGCGCCGGTCTGAACGAGAACTTCACCGTCCGTAAAATCTCCTACGGCGAAGGCGTCGAGCGTGTGTTCCCGATGTACTCACCGCTGGTTGAAGCGGTTGAGATCGTTCGTCGCGGTAAAGTCCGTCGTGCGAAATTGTATTACATGCGTGCGCTGCGCGGCAAAAAAGCCCGTATCGCTGAAAACACCGGTGTACGCGCCAAGAAGCTCAACGACTCCGAGCGCCAGGCCATGCTGGAAGAAAAAGCCCGCATCGAAGCTGAAAAAATCGCAGCCGCTCAGCAGCTGGCAGCGGAAACAGCAGCAGCGGAAGCCGCTGAAAAAGCAGCCGCCGCTGAAGCGGAAGCTGCAGCTGCTGCTGAAGGCGATGCTAAAGAATAAGCCGATCATCCGGTTTGACAGTTTAAAGGCGGGCAGCGATGCCCGCCTTTTTGTTTGCCTGTTATTTCAGCGCTGATCCAGCTTGCACAAACATCAGCCACGCGGCACTGTCATGGCTTGTTTCAAACAACAGTTGGGAGACTGACGATGCTGACCAAACGTCTATTTTTGAGCCTTGTCGCCAGCGCAGCGGTGCTCGGTGTTGCCGTGGGCGCGCAAGCAATGGATTTGCCGGACATGGAAGGCAAGACAATTTCGGTTGTCACGGAAAATGCCTATCCGCCGCTGCAGTTCATTGACCCGAAGACCGGCGATCAGATCGGCTGGGAATATGATGCGATGGAAGAGATCGCCAAGCGGCTGAACCTGACGCTCAACTATGAGAACATTTCATGGGATGCGATGATCCAGGCGGTCTCTGACGGCCAATACGACATGGGCATGACCGGTATTACCATCCGTGATGACCGCAAGGAGAAAGTGGACTTCTCCGACAAATATATGACCAGTGAAATGTTCATGCTGGTGCGCGGCGATGAAGACCGGTTTGTGGATGCGCCCAGTTTTGCCGCTTTTGAAGACGGTTTGATCGCCGCGCAGCCGGGCACCACGCCGTTTTATGTGTCGGTCTACGATGTGCTTGACGGCGATGAAGCCAACCCGCGCATCAAGTTGTTTGAAACGTTTGGCGCGACCGTGCAGGCGCTGCGGGCGGGCGATGTGGATCTGGTGCTGACCGATGGCACGGCGGGCCAGGGCTACGTCGACGCGTCTGACGGGGCGCTGAAAATGATCGGTGAACCGCTGGGCACCGAAGACTTCGGTTTCATCTTCCCCAAAGGCTCCGAATTGGTTGCGCCCATCAATGCAGCGATCGCGGCGATGGAGGCGGACGGCACGATTGATGCGCTCAACAAGAAGTGGTTCCTCGATTACAAGTTGGGGCAGTGACACTAAACCGGCCTGCCTTGCGGGCCGGAACCTGCCATGAGCGTCATTTCATCAAAACCGGATAAGGACTTCCCCTATTGGTTGGTTGCGGTGGTGGCCATCGGGCTGTGGCTTGCATATTTGATTGCGGCCAATGAGCTTTACACCCAGGTGTTCACCACGGTGTCGCGCGGCGTGGAAATAACCATTTTCGTCACGCTGGTGGGGTTCGCGCTGGCTAGTCTTGTGGGGCTGGCGATGGCGATGATGAGCCTTTCAGACTCGCTGGTGCTGCGTCAGATCGCGCGATTTTACATCGAGGTCATCCGCGGTGTGCCGATCCTGGTTTTGTTGTTCTACATCGCCTTTGTCGGCGCTCCGGCGCTTGCGTGGTTGATTGACACGCTGACCAAGCCGCTGCAGG
>JBAUIL010000120.1:0-1531 GCA_049682915.1 Ahrensia sp.
CCCATGGAATGCATCCTTTGATGTGTTGGTGAGGCTATGGATCAGCGCCGCGTGAGCGTCAAGCACAAGGCTACTTTGCGCGGTGAATGAAAGCGGGTAGAGCGGGGCATGAACAAATATCCGCCATCGCCGGTGCAGGAACGGCTCAACAGCCTGCCTTATAATCCGCCTGCCGGACCGGAAATCGTATTTGCGGACGGCCATGTGCTGGTCGTCAACAAGACCGCAGGCTTGCTGTCGGTGCCCGGCAAAGCGCCGGGTCGGCATGAGTGCCTCGCCGCGCGCATGGCGGTGGCTTATCCCGGTTCGCAAATCTGCCATCGGCTGGATCTGGAGACTTCCGGCCTGATGGTGCTGGCACTGACTGATGAGGCGCGGCGGCGGCTGGGTGATGCGTTTGAGCACCGGCGTGTTGAAAAGACTTACGTGGCACGCGTTTGGGGCCATGTTGAGCCGTCAAGCGGCACGGTTGATCTGCCGCTGCGCTGTGATTGGCCCAACCGCCCCTTGCAGATGGTGGACCATGAACAGGGCAAGCGGGCACAAACCGACTATCAGGTTTTGGCGCATGAGGGTGAAACCACGCTGGTATCGCTGACGCCCGCCACCGGGCGAACCCACCAATTGCGGGTGCACATGCAATCGCTTGGTCACGTGATTATTGGTGACATGTTGTATGCTCAGGGTCGCGCCTTGGCGATGAGTGACAGGCTGTGTCTACACGCTGAAAGGCTGGCATTTGCTCACCCCCATAGTGGCGAATGGAGCGTGTTTGAGCGGCGTGCACCGTTTATTTCTTAGATTTTTTGCGCTCGCTGGTGGGCATTTCGCCATTTTTGATTTCGATGACGCGGCGCGGATAGGGAATTTCGATGTTGTTGTCTTTCAGCGCGTTCCAGATGAGAAACAGCACATCGGATGTGTATTTGTTTTCGCCATCATCCAGCCCGTTGACCCAGAACTCAACCGCAAAGTCGATGCCGCTTTCACCAAAGCCGCGCAACTCGCAATCGGGCGGGTAAGGCTTGGCGAGCACACCGGGATGGGTTGCCACGGCGGCTTCGACGATGTCGGGCACCAGATTGATATCGGTGTCATAGCTCACTGAAAACGGTGCTTCATAGCGATTGGCCGACCCACTGTCGGAATAGTTGGTGACGCGGGTGACGATAAAGTCTTCGTTGGGCACAACAATCCAGCGCCCGTCATAGGTCTCCAAAATGGTGGCGCGCGCGTTCATCTTGACGATTGTTCCGGCCTGGCCCGCATCCAGTTCGACGTAGTCGCCCACGGTCGCCTGACCTTCCAGCAGCAAGATGATGCCGGAGATGAAGTTGGACGCGATCTTTTGCAGGCCGAAACCAAGGCCCACACCAATGGCACCGCCCAGCACCGCCAGCGCCGACATGCTGATGCCCATAATGTTCATCAACAGCAGGAAGGCTGCGCCGAAAATCGCGATCTCGACTGTTTTGGCTGCCAACTCACGGGTGGCGGGGCGCATTTCTGCTTGCTTGCGGATGAAGCTGGA
>JBAUIL010000121.1:0-10340 GCA_049682915.1 Ahrensia sp.
GCCTACGTTCCAACAACTCCTTCAAGAACTGGCCGGTATAGCTCCGTTCTACCGTCGCGATGTGCTCCGGTGTACCTTCGGCAACCAGTTCGCCGCCGCCATCACCGCCTTCGGGGCCGAGGTCGAGCACCCAGTCGGCGGTTTTGATGACTTCGAGATTGTGTTCGATCACCGCAACTGTGTTGCCTGTGTCGACCAGCTCGTGCAGCACCTCGAGCAGTTTGGCGACATCGTGGAAGTGCAGGCCGGTGGTTGGCTCATCGAGAATGTAGAGCGTGCGGCCTGTGGCTTTCCGCGACAGTTCTTTGGCGAGCTTGATACGCTGCGCTTCACCGCCCGAGAGCGTTGTCGCCTGTTGGCCGATTTTGACATAGCCGAGACCGACGCGCTGCAAGGTCAGCATTTTGTCGCGCACGGCTGGCACCGCGGCGAAAAACTCGACGCCTTCCTCCACGGTCATGTCCAGAACATCGGAGATCGATTTGCCTTTGAACTGCACATCCAGCGTTTCGCGGTTATAGCGTTTGCCGGCGCACACATCGCAGGTGACATAAACATCGGGCAGGAAGTGCATCTCGATTTTGATGACGCCATCGCCCTGGCAGGCTTCGCAGCGCCCGCCCTTGACGTTGAAGGAGAAGCGCCCCGGTTGGTAGCCACGCGCCTTAGCCTCCGGCAGCTGTGCAAACCACTCGCGGATCGGCGTGAACGCGCCGGTGTAGGTGGCGGGGTTGGAGCGCGGCGTGCGGCCAATCGGCGACTGGTCGATATCAATCACCTTGTCGATATGTTCAAAGCCGGTGATGCGATCATGCTCGGCTGGCACCTCGCGCGCGCCATTGATGCGCCGGGCGGCAGCCTTATACAGCGTTTCAATGAGCAGGGTCGATTTGCCGCCGCCGGAAACGCCGGTCACGCAGGTAAACGTGCCCAGCGGAATGGTAGCTGACACATTTTTGAGATTGTTGCCGACGGCGCCTTCGACCTTCAGCATTTTCTTTTTGTTGGGTTTGCGGCGCTCGGCGGGCACAGCCACGGCCAAATCGCCACTGAGATAGCGCCCGGTGAGTGAGTTCGGGTTGGCGATAACTTCGGCAGGCGTGCCTTGCGCGACTACCCGGCCACCATGCACACCGGCTTCCGGCCCGATATCGACCACATAGTCGGCGGTCAGAATGGCGTCCTCGTCGTGCTCGACCACAATGACTGTGTTACCCAAATCACGCAGGTGACGCAGCGTATCGAGCAGCCGCGCATTGTCGCGCTGGTGCAGGCCGATAGATGGCTCATCAAGCACATACAAAACACCGGTCAGGCCGGAGCCGATTTGTGAAGCAAGCCGGATGCGCTGGCTTTCACCGCCGGACAGGGTGCCGGAGTTGCGCGACAGCGTGAGATATTCGAGGCCCACATCATCAAGGAAACGCACGCGGTCGCGAATTTCCTTCAAAATCCGCCCGGCGATACTGTTTTGTTTGTTATTCAGCTTGTCTGGCAGGCTTTCGGCCCACTGCTTGGCGTTGCGGATCGACAGTTCGGAAATCTCACCGATATGCTTGCCGTCGATTTTCACCGACAGCGCTTCAGGCTTCAGCCGGTAGCCATTGCACGCCTTGCACGGGCTGGATGACATGTAGCGCTCGATTTCTTCGCGCATCCAGGCGCTATCGGTCTCGCGCCAGCGACGCTCCAGATTGCCGATCACCCCTTCAAACGGCTTTTTGGTTTTGTAAGTGCGCAAGCCATCATCATAGGCAAATTCGATATTTTCCTTGCCGGTTCCGTAGAGGAGGGCGTTTTTACTTTCATCGCTTAAATCCGCCCAAACATCTGACAGTTTGAAGCCATAGGCTTTGCCAACCGCTTGCAGGGTTTGGGAATAATAGGGCGACGGGTTGGATGATTTTGACCAGGGCGCGATGGCACCGCCGCGCAGCGTCAGGCCTGGGTCCGGCACTATCAGTGCAGGATCCACGCCTTGCTCGGTGCCCAGACCATCACAGGAGGGGCACGCACCGGTTGGATTGTTAAAGGAGAAAAGCCTTGGCTCGACTTCGGGTATGGTGAAGCCGGAGACCGGGCAGGCGAATTTTTCTGAAAACACCATGCGTTCATGGGTTTCGTTTTTGGATTTATTGGCGCCGCTGGTATCGGCCTCTGCCAGTGGTTTATCCGCGAATTCGGCAATTGCCAGCCCGTCTGCCAGGCGCAAGCATTGCTCCAGTGAGTCGGCCAGCCTTGCTGCCATGTCTTCACGCACCACAATACGGTCGACCACCACATCGATGTCGTGCTTGAATTTCTTGTCGAGCGTTGGCGCATCGGCGATTTCATAGAATTCGCCGTCGATTTTGATGCGCTGGAAGCCTTTTTTCATCAGTTCGGCGAGTTCCTTGCGGTATTCGCCTTTGCGGCCGCGCACGATGGGCGCAAGTATATAGAGCCGGGTGCCTTCTTCCATCGCCAGCACACGATCGACCATCTGGCTGACGGTTTGGCTTTCAATGGGTAGGCCGGTGGCCGGCGAAATCGGCACGCCAACCCGCGCAAACAGCAGCCGCATATAGTCATAAATCTCGGTGACGGTGGCGACCGTCGAGCGCGGATTGCGGCTGGTGGTTTTCTGCTCGATAGAAATGGCGGGCGACAGGCCGTCAATCTGGTCGACATCGGGCTTTTGCATCATTTCCAGAAATTGCCGAGCATAGGCCGACAGGCTCTCCACATAGCGGCGTTGGCCTTCCGCATAAATGGTGTCGAAAGCCAGAGACGACTTGCCGGAGCCTGAAAGGCCCGTCATGACGATCAAGCTGTCACGCGGCAGGTCGAGATCCACATTTTTCAAATTGTGTTCGCGCGCGCCGCGCACGGTGATCATTTTTGCTTCAGCCATCTTATACCCACTGCGCCTTTGCGCTTTTTGCCCAACCCAGTGTCATGTAGTCACCCTTGCCGCCAAGTCGATAACCGACAGATACACAAAATTTGCGGCCATGATTGACATACAGCGACTCGTTGATTAGAACATTACAAGAACAAACGATCTGTGGACAGCCCCGGCAAAGCGCCTCGGGTCCATAGGTTACCGGTTTGGCCTATTCTAAGGTGGGTCAAACAATCGGAGAAGCGTTATGGCGGGTAGCTTAAACAAAGTAACTTTGATCGGCAATCTGGGTGCAGACCCGGACGTGAAGCGGATGAATTCTGGCGAACCTGTGGTCAATTTGTCTATCGCCACCAGCGAAAGCTGGCGCGATAAGGCGTCGGGTGATCGCCGGGAGAAAACCGAGTGGCACCGCGTTGTCATCTTTAACGAGAACTTGGCCAAAGTCTGTGAGAGCTACCTGAAGAAAGGCTCGAAGGTTTATATTGAGGGCCAACTGCAGACCCGCAAATGGACGGACCAAAACGGTCAGGAAAAATACACGACCGAGATCGTCTTGCAGCGCTACCGCGGTGAGTTGGTCATGCTCGATTCGCGCGGCGAGGGCGCGTCCGGTGGCTATGGCGGCGGCCAGAGCGCCGATGGTGGCCAAGGCAATTATGGTGGTGGCAATTACGGCGGTGGCAATCAAGGCATGCAGCCTTCATCGCAGGGCGGCGGGCAGGACTTCTCCCGCGACATTGACGACGAAATTCCGTTTTAATTTTAAGGGCAATGATAATGCATTCAGCACGGCGGACAGGTTTTGATGTGAGTGTGCAGCAGGGAGCGACTGCGTTCCGTGAAGCTGGCTTTATGGCAGCTGTTTCGGCGGCCGCGTTGCTGGTTGTTTTGTCGGCCTTGGTCGCGTGATGCGTTTTCTGGTCACCGTGGCGGCTTGTTTGGTGGTGGCGGCCGCTCATGCCGGTGAGGCAGATATTGTTGCGGCTGAAGCGCGCCAGTCAGCCGATGGCACATGGTCATTTGATGTGACCGTGGCCCATGCGGATGAGGGATGGGACCACTACGCCGATGCCTTCGATGTGCTGAGCATGGATGGTGAAACACTCGGCCAGCGCATTTTGGCGCATCCGCATGTTAATGAGCAGCCCTTTACACGCTCGCTGCGCGGTGTTGTCATTGACGAGCAGATAACACAGGTAAAAATCGTTGCCCGCGACAGTGTGCATGCCTATGGCGGAGCAGAAATGATCGTCGATCTGCCGCGTTAGGCAGCCGCCAGCGTTTTGATGCCATCGGCAACAAATTGGACAGCCAATGCCGACAAAATAACACCGAGCAGACGGGTCAGCACTGAGCGGCCTGTTTCGCCGAGCAGTTGATCGACGCGGTCTGCGAGCAAAAACACGGTATAGGTCAGCGTGATGATGGCCAGCACGATGCCGATGAGCCCCGATCTTTCAATCGGGCCGGAAAACTCGGTGGACAGAAGAATAACCGCTGAAATGGCACCTGGTCCGGCAATCAGCGGAATGGCCAGTGGGAAAACAGCAACAGAACGTGCCCGATCATCGGAAATTGCGCGCTCGGCTGCATTTTCGTGGCGTTCCTGACGCTTTTCAAAAATCATCTCAAAAGCAATCCAGAACAACAGCAAGCCACCGGCCACGCGGAAAGCCGCCAGTGTGATGCCGAACATGGCGAGAATGGCACTGCCGGCGAGTGCGAAAACAATCATGATGCCGGCTGCAATTAAAGATGCACGCAGCGCCACTGCGCGGCGTTGCTGGCGCGTCATGCCGGTGGTCACACCCAAAAACAAAGGCGCCAGGCCTGCGGGATCAATCGTCACCAGAAGCGTCACGATCGCGCTGATGATGATTTCGGTTTCCATGGTTGGTAGCCTTATGCCGGGAGTGACGGCGCAAACGAGCGCTTGTCTACCCGCTTTGACCATCCCTGATCGGTATTTTCAACCCATGGCACGGAATGTGTGGTCGGTGCAGTGGAAAGCTGCGCAATTAAAGCCGTTTTGCTTGGTTTCGAAGGCTCGATTGGCTAGTGTTAAAAAACGATTCTGATTGAAAAGAGAATACCTTGAGCGACGAAACGCCCATCGACGGTTCTGGCAGTGGCCAGCACATCGAACCGATCTCCATTGTCGAGGAAATGCAGCGGTCTTATCTCGATTACGCCATGAGCGTAATCGTGAGCCGCGCGCTTCCTGATGTACGCGATGGTTTGAAGCCGGTGCACCGCCGCATTCTCTACGCCATGCATGAAAGCGGTTACCACTGGAACCGCAAATATGTGAAGTCATCGAAAATTGTCGGTGACGTGATGGGTAACTATCACCCGCATGGCGACAGCGCGATTTACGACTCGCTGGTGCGTATGGCGCAGGACTGGTCCTTGCGCGTGCCGCTTATCGACGGGCAGGGCAATTTCGGTTCCATTGATGGCGACCCGCCTGCAGCCATGCGTTACACCGAGTCGCGGCTCGGCAAGGTGGCCCATGAGTTATTGGAAGATATCGACAAAGACACCGTTGATTATCAAGACAACTACTCTGCAGACCGGTTTGAACCAAAAGTACTGCCTGCACGCTTCCCCAACCTTTTGGTCAATGGTTCCGGCGGCATCGCGGTGGGTATGGCGACCAACATTCCGCCGCACAACCTTGGCGAGGTCATCGATGGCTGCGTGGCGCTGATTGATAATCCAGCCATCGACCTACCGTCCATGATGGCGATCATACCCGGGCCGGATTTTCCGACGGGTGCGATTGTGCTGGGCCGGTCGGGCATTAAGTCGGCCTATGAAACCGGGCGCGGCTCAATCATCATGCGGGGACGCGCCTTCATTGAGCAACGTGCCAATGACCGCGAGGCGATCATCGTCAGCGAAGTACCCTATCAGGTCAACAAAGCGACCATGATCGAAAAGATGGCCGATCTGGTGCGTGAAAAGCGCGTTGAGGGCATCTCCGATATTCGCGATGAATCCGACCGGTCGGGTTACCGCGTTGTGATTGAGGTCAAGCGCGACGCGAATGCTGAGGTGATCCTCAACCAGCTTTATCGCTACACGCCGCTGCAGACTTCCTTTGGCGCCAATATGGTGGCACTGAATGGCGGCAAACCCGAGCAGATGAACCTGCTGGACATGCTGCGCGCTTTTGTGGCGTTCCGGGAAACCGTTGTCAGCCGTCGCACCAAATATTTACTGCGCAAGGCGCGGGAACGGGCGCATGTGTTGGTGGGTCTTGCTATTGCGGTCGCCAATATTGATGAGGTCATCGCGCTGATCCGCAAAGCGCGGGACCCAGCAACGGCGCGCGAGCAATTGATGACCCGGCGTTGGCCTGCAAAAGATGTGGCACCTTTGGTGCTGCTGATCGACGATCCGCGCCACAAGCTCAACGAAGATGGCAGCTACAATCTGTCCGAAGAGCAGGCGCGTGCAATTTTGGATTTGCGTCTGCAACGCTTGACCGCACTTGGCCGTGATGAAATCGGTGATGAGCTCGCCAAGATCGGCGAAGAAATCAAAGAATTTCTGGAAATTCTCGGTTCGCGTCAGCGCATTCAGCAAATCGTCAAAGACGAATTGGCAGCGGTCAAGGAAGAGTTCGGCACGCCGCGGCGCACAGAGTTGGCTGATGGCGGCCCGGACATGGACGATGAAGACCTCATCGCCCGCGAAGACATGGTGGTGACATTCTCGCACCAAGGCTACATCAAGCGCGTGCCGCTGGACACGTATCGTGCGCAGCGCCGTGGCGGTAAGGGTCGTACGGGTATGGCCACCAAGGACGAGGATTTTGTCACCAAGCTGTTCGTTGCCAATACGCATACGCCAATCCTGTTCTTCTCCTCGCGCGGTATCGTCTACAAGGAAAAAGTGTGGCGTTTGCCAATTGGCACACCGCAATCACGCGGCAAATTCCTGCGCAACATGCTGCCACTGGAAAAAGACGAGCGCATTACCTCCATCATGCCGCTGCCGGAAGATGAGGATAGCTGGGGCCAGCTCGACGTTATGTTCTGCACCACGCGCGGCACCGTTCGCCGTAACAAGCTGTCGGACTTCGTTCAGGTGAACCGCAACGGCAAAATTGCCATGAAGTTTGAGGAAGACGGTGACGACGAGATTTTGGCTGTGGCGACCGCAGAACCAACGGACGACGTTATGCTGACCACAGCGGGCGGCCAGTGCATCCGCTTCCCTGTGACTGATATTCGCGTCTTTGCAGGGCGCAATTCCACGGGTGTGCGTGGCATCGCACTGGGGGAAGGCGACAGCGTCATTTCCATGTCTATTCTCGGTCATGTGGATGCGACGCCGGAAGAGCGGACCGCCTACCTGAAAATGGCCGCAGCCGCCCGCCGTGCGGAAATGGTTGATGAAGACGGCGCGGCATCGGGTGACGATGAGGAAGCGGCGGCGGCTATCACGTTGAGCCAAGAACGTTATGAGGTCCTGCAATCACGTGAGGAATATGTCCTCACGGTTTCCCAGCGCGGCTATGGCAAGCGGTCATCATCGTATGATTTCCGCGTTTCGGGCCGGGGCGGCAAGGGCATCAAGGCAACCGACACCAACAAAGAAGGTGAGATTGGCCCGTTGGTCGCCAGCTTCCCCGTGAGTGCCGGTGATCAATTGATGCTGGTGTCTGACAATGGCCAGGTTATCCGCGTGCCGGTTGAAGGCATTCGCTTCGCCAGCCGCTCCACCAAAGGTGTGTCTATTTTCTCCACCCGTGAGGGCGAAAAAGTGGTGTCTGTTGAGCGAATTTCCGAGCCGGAAGAGGTGGTTGACGACAACGATGTAGTTGACGGTGTGGCAGCGCCTTCTGAAGAGCCGTCATCGGATGGCTGATTGTACCATGCTGCTCGCGTTTGCAGCGGCTAGGCAAAAGCGGTTTCAACGGTTAAATCACGCCTATGACTTTAAACCTTACAAAACGCATTGCACTGTACGCCGGCTCGTTTGACCCGATGACCAATGGTCATTTGGATGTTTTGCGCGCGGGGCTGGCCATTGCTGACACAATCATTGTTGCCGTTGGTATTCATCCCGGCAAAAAGCCGCTGTTTGATTTTACTGAACGCAAGGCGCTGATTGAGGCCGTCGTTGCTGCCGCAGGTTTTGGCGACCGGACGCAAGTCGTCAGCTTTGACAGTCTGGTGGTTGAAGCAGCGCAAGCGGCAGGCGCCACCCTATTATTGCGCGGGCTGCGCGATGGCAGCGACCTGGACTATGAAATGCAGCTTGCGGGCATGAATGGCACCATGGCACCGACGCTGCAGACGGTGTTTATGCCGGCCACGCCGGGCGTTCGCTTCATCACTGCCACATTGGTGCGGCAAATCGCTGCCATGGGTGGCAATATTGATGCGTTTGTGCCACCTGCGGTGCGGGATGCACTCGCGCAAAAATACGCCAACACCTGATTTACTCGGAGCTACACATGAAATCTCTTTTTGCCGCACTGGCACTGATGCTGACTGCCACTTTGGGCATGAGCGGCATCGCCCATGCCGATCCCGAAAACACCATGGTTATCACCTTGAAAGATGGTGAGGTGCGCATTGCGTTGCGGCCGGACCTCGCCCCCCAACATGTTGAGCGCATCAAGGAACTGGTGCGCGAAGGCGCTTACGACAATGTGGCGTTTCACCGGGTGATCGAAGGCTTTATGGCGCAAACGGGCGACGTGCAATTTGGTGATATGGAAGATGGCTTCCAGCCCGGCCGCGCAGGCATGGGTGGCTCTGACAAGCCGGACCTGCCAGCCGAATTTACCGCTGAGCCGTTTGTGCGCGGCGTTGTCGGCATGGCGCGCTCGCAAAACCCCAACTCCGCCAACTCGCAGTTTTTCATCATGTTTGATGAGGGCCGCTTCCTCGATAATCAATACACCGTTGTCGGCACGGTCGAGAGCGGCATGGAGTTTGTGGACGCGATCAAACGCGGTGCTGGACAGAGCGGTTCTGTCACCGACCCCGACCGCATGATCAACGTTGAAATCGCAGCAGATCAATAATCAAGAAGGAATATTTTAGATGTCTTATAAAGATCCAGAAAACACGCTTTTGCTTGAGACCACCAAGGGTGCTGTTGTCATTGAAATGCGGCCTGACCTGGCGCCGGGTCATGTTGAGCGCATCAAGGAACTGGCGCGCGCGGGCGACTATGACGGCGTAGTGTTTCACCGCGTGATTGACGGCTTCATGGCGCAAACCGGCGATGTGAAGTTTGGCAAGAAGGGCGGCAAGGATTTCAACCCGGGCCGTGCCGGCATGGGTGGCTCTGACAAGCCGGATTTGAAGGCCGAGTTTTCGGCGGAAAACCACGGTCGTGGCGTGTGCTCCATGGCGCGTGCGCAAAACCCGAATTCGGCGAACTCGCAATTCTTCATCGTGTTTGACGATGCATCGTTCCTCAACAAGCAGTACACTGTTTGGGGCCAAGTCATTGAAGGCATGGAGAATGTCGACAAGATCAAGCGCGGCGAGCCGGTGTCAGACCCGGACTCAATCGTGTCCGCTAAAATTGCCGCTGACGCTTAAGCTGCGCGATTGCTATGATGATGGGGCGCGGCATGGCTGCGCCCTTTTTGTTGTGAGAGAGCACACATGCGTGTCGATCTTTTTGACTTTGACCTGCCACAGGAATTGATCGCGCTGCGCCCGGTGGAGCCGCGTGACAGTGCGCGCCTGCTGCTGGTGGATGGTGCGCTCAGCGACAAAACCGTGCTCGATCTGCCAGGCCTTTTGCGGCCTGATGACCTGATGGTGTTCAACGATACCCGCGTGATTCCAGCCCAGTTGGAAGGCACGCGCGAACGTGAGGGCGCGCCGGGTGCGCAGGTGGGCTTCACGCTGCATATGCGCACAGCGCCCGACATTTGGTTGGCCTTTGCCAAGGGGGCCAAGAAGCTGACACCGGGCGACACGGTCATCTTTGCCGACGATTTTCGCGCCACGGTGACCGCCAAGAAAGCCAATGGCGAAGTCACCTTGCATTTCAACCATGCGGGCGCGGCGCTGGATGCGGCGCTGGCCGCGAACGGCCACATTCCGCTGCCGCCCTACATCGCGTCCAAGCGGGGCGATGATGCGCGTGACCGCACCGACTATCAGACAGTTTACGCGCGCGAGGACGGCGCGGTGGCGGCACCCACGGCGGGCCTGCATTTTACGCCGCGCCTGTTTGATGCGCTGGATGCGGCGGGCATCAAACGCGCCTTTGTGACGCTGCATGTGGGGGCGGGCACGTTTTTACCGGTGAAGGTGGACGACACGGACGACCACGAGATGCACGCCGAAATCGGCCATATCAATGACGAGACCGCTGCGCTGATCAACGAGACGCGCGCCAAGGGCGGGCGGATTGTCTGCGTTGGCACGACCTCGCTGCGGCTGCTGGAAAGTGCAGCGCGTGATGATGG
>JBAUIL010000122.1:0-3540 GCA_049682915.1 Ahrensia sp.
GTCAGCGCATCAATCGGACCTTCGCCTTCAATGATCAGGTCAATGGACGGCTCATTGGGAATTTGCAGCGCATTGGCGATGATGCCGTTGGCGGGCTCCGACACTCTTGTGTCGATGGCAAATTGTTCTGTGGCTCGGTCGTAGCGCACATCCAGCGCCAGTGACCCCGGCATATCTCCCAGCCGGTTCACGTCGAGTACAGTTGCGAACCCTTCATCATTGAGCGTTGCATTGCCTTGAACTGATAGCTGCGCGGCGAAGCCTAGAACGGGTTGCGCCAGGCTTATCGTGCCGATCTCCAGCGTACCAATTTGCAAAGCGACGGGCAGTTGCGGAATGGAGAACTCATTGGCCTGCACGCTGGGTGTGTCTTGGCCGGCAACGGGCTTTCGGACCACCTCAATGGAGTCTGCGGCCAGACGCTCAATGTCGAGGCGGCCGCGCAGCAGGGCGCTGCGGTTCCACACAAGCCTCGGTTCGACAATCGTCAGCCAAACGCCCTGGCTGTCGGCAATGGTGATAGATGTGAGCGCAACGTCCGAGGACAGCGCACCTTGCAAGCCGTTGAGGCGTATTACGCGGTCAGGTGTCGACAGCGTGTCTTCGACGAAGCTGATTAGGCTGGAGCGTTCAGCGGCTTCCTGCGCCACGGCAAGTGGCACCGGTGCCATAAACAGGCAGGCAATGATCAGCAGGCGTTTTATGAATGCGCGCGCCATTAGAATGCCTGCCCAATGCCGGCATAAACGCCGAAGTCTGGCGCATCATCATCGCCATTCAGCGGCACGCCAACATCGAACCGCAACGGGCCAAGGCCCGTATTGTAGCGCACACCGACGCCCGCGCCCACCTTCCAGTCATCGGCGTTTTCAAACAACGCGCCATCGGACACGCTTGCCGCATCAACAAAGGCAACTGCGCCGAGATTGCTGCCAAATTTTGTGCGCAGTTCTGCCGATAGCTCGATTTTGCTTTGGCCGCCACGGCTGGTGCCGTCGGGCAGGGTGATGGCGATATCATCAAAGCCGAAGCCGCGCACCGAGCCACCGCCACCGGCCCTGAACAGCATGTTGTCAGGTGTCTCATCGGCGGGCGGGCCGACGACGGAGCCAAGCGCTATGCGTCCGGCGAGGATAAACCGGTCTTCGGCGTCCAGCGACACATAGGTCCGTGCTTCCGCCTCAACCCTGAAGCCTTCATTGTCAAATTCGCTCTCGTAAAACGGGCGGGCATCAACGCTTAAGTAGAGTCCCGTGGTCGGGTCGAGCTTGTTGTCACGGTTGTCGAAGCTGGCTTTGCCGATGGCACCAAACACACTGAAGCGCTTGTCCACCGCAGCGGCGTCATTTTGAAACCGTGATGTCTCTGTAAAGCCGCCTGCTTCCAGCGTGAGTTCGTTGGAGAAAAAATAGGTCAGCGTCGAAGTCGCGCCACCCAGCGTTTCGGTCAGCCCATCATCATCGGTATCGCGCCGTGCATAAAGTTGCGCATTGAAATCGAGGTCGGGATTGAAGACGCCAGGCTTGGTGAATGCGGCGCCCAGATTATAGGTCAATTCGTCCAGCGTTTCGGCTGAACCGACACCGCCGACGCTGGCGTCCAGCCGCAGCCTTTCGGCTTGGCCGAACAAATTGCGGTGCAGCCAGTAGGTCTCAGCGCCGAAGCCATCGAAATTGGAAAATGTCGCGCCAACGCCGATGCGGCGCAGTTTACGCTCTTCCACGGTCAAGGTCAGCGGCAGTTGGCCATTTTCATCAACCGCCTCGGCATTGTCGATCCGGCGCACGGAAAACACGCCCAGCCGTTCAATGCGTTGCAGGGCGCGTTCAATGTCGTCGGGGTCGTATTGTTGACCGGGGATCAAGCCGGTCTGGCGCGCGGTGAAAGCCGGGTCCATGTGCTCGGTTCCAATCACTTCAACATCGCCGTAACTGGAGAGTGGCCCCGGTTCGACCGCGATGGACACGTCGAGACGATTATCGGGATGGCGCGCCGTTACCTGCCTATCTTGCACGTCTGCCAGCGCATAGCCTTGTTGACGCCAAGCCTCTACGGCCAGCAGTTCCGCGCGCTTGACCGTGCCTGCTTTGGCAAGTTGTTCACCGGCAAAGCCAACTGACGACACAGGCTCCACCTCGTCCCCGCGCTCGGTTGTTGCCGGTGCCTGATTGTCGATGACTGCTTGGCCGAAAAGGTATGGTGCGCCCGCATCGACCTGAATACTGATTTGGGGTGTATCGCTAAGGGTGTCGCCAACTTGCAGGTCAGACGCTTGCCGACCATCCAGCAGGATGGAAATTGAACCGCCATAATGGCCTTGGTTGTAGAGGGCTGCCTGCATGCGGGTGTAATCGGCCTGCGCGCGCGCGATCAATCCCGCGCTACCGCCGACGGCATCGTCGCGGCCACGCCATAATTCGGATGCTGCACGAACCGCCTTGTCGACCTCGTCGTCGCCATTGATGGACATGTCTGCATTATATCGCAGCGGATCGATAAAGCTTGCGGCGTCGCGTTCGGCTTCAGTTTCGCACGGTCCCACAATGCATCGGCCAAACAGCTCAAAAGCCGCAGCCTGCCCGGTGCCGATTGGCAGAGCCACCAGCACTGAAATTGTGTAAGCGGCGAAGTTGCGCACGCACCTATCCTTAAACCGTCGACGCGCACAACGCGCCACTTCGGCATTTGTTCCGCATTCACACTAGGCTAACACACCGCCCAATGCCAAGGGAACGCTAAACACGTGTTTGTGTTTTTCTGACGCACGCACAAGAGACAAGCCTGCCAAAATCTTGACGGGCTCGGCTTGCGCCATTTTCCGGTAAGACAGGCTATGATAAAGAAATGGTGCACATAGAGGGAGAAACTTCAAACTCCCTCTTTGAGACCTTAGAAGACTGGAACGCCTATCTCAAAGCCGAAAAGATCGAATTTCCACATAGCGATAAGCCAGTGCGGCTGCCTACTCGTAGAGGGCCGTCGCTATGATGGAAGGAGCATATTCAGCCAAATCCGAGAGTCTCAATGAGACTTTTCAGTCTGTTGCTGTCACTCGAAAATCTGCAAGACAGCACTCGCCGAGGGTCACACTTCGTCTGACCGAGGATGAACTCGCCCGACTGAAGCGTGCAGCCGAGGGGGTATCCATCAGCGCCTACATTCGGAAGCAGCTGTTTGGCGATCTGGCATCGTTGAGAAAGACTAGAAGCCGAGTGCCTGTCAAAAATCAGAAAGCCCTCGCGCAGGTGCTCGGTAAACTCGGCGAAACCCGCATCGCCAACAATTTGAATCAGATCGCTTACGAAGCCAATTGCGGTTCATTTCTAATGGATCAGCAAACTGAAGAAGAACTCAAAGTAGCGTGCGCGCACATCGCCTGGATGAGGGTCAAGCTGATCGAAGCTCTTGGTCTGAAAGGAAGCCAAGAAGGATGATCCTTAAAGGCAATCAACGTGCGGGTGGCGGGCAGTTGGCTCGTCACCTTTTGAATGATCGGGACAATGATCATGTCGCTATCCACGATCTGCGCGGTTTCATATC
>JBAUIL010000123.1:0-12509 GCA_049682915.1 Ahrensia sp.
ACAGTCATAGAACAAAAATCTCTTTTCATGATTTATCAACTACTTAACGCGATTGCAAAATGAGAACATAAATGGTACAAAGATTTTAGAAATTTGAAAGCGAATGACGCTGAAAAGCGCTACATTAAGGGAAATGATATGGCACAGAATAGCTTGCGTCTTGTAGGGGAAAATAACGTGGATAAAACCAAAGCGCTCGACGCGGCATTGGCTCAGATTGAGCGTTCGTTCGGCAAGGGCTCGATCATGCGCCTGGGCGCCAATGAGCAAGTTGTTGAGATCGAAACCATATCAACCGGCTCGCTTGGCCTTGATATTGCTTTGGGTGTGGGCGGTTTGCCGAAGGGCCGGATTGTGGAGATCTACGGGCCTGAAAGCTCCGGTAAAACAACACTTGCCCTGCACACTGTGGCTGAAGCGCAAAAAAGTGGCGGCATTTGCGCCTTTGTGGATGCTGAACATGCGCTGGATCCTGTTTACGCGCGCAAGCTGGGCGTGTCGCTTGAAGATTTGTTGATCTCGCAGCCTGACACGGGTGAGCAGGCACTTGAGATTGCCGATACATTGGTGCGCTCGGGTGCGTGTGACATCCTGGTGATTGACTCGGTGGCGGCACTGACACCGCGCGCTGAAATTGAAGGCGAAATGGGCGACTCATTGCCCGGCTTGCAAGCGCGTCTGATGAGCCAAGCCCTGCGCAAGTTGACGGCGTCGATCTCCAAGTCAAACACGATGGTTATCTTCATCAACCAGATCCGCATGAAAATTGGTGTGATGTTCGGTTCGCCTGAAACAACCACCGGCGGTAACGCGTTGAAGTTTTATGCATCGGTTCGCTTGGACATCCGCCGCATTGGTGCGTTGAAGGACCGCGACGAAATTGTCGGTAACCAGACACGTGTCAAAGTCGTTAAAAACAAGCTCGCGCCTCCTTTCAAGGAAGTGTTGTTTGACATCGTCTATGGTGAGGGCATCTCAAAAACGGGTGAGCTGATTGACCTAGGCGTCAAGGCAGGCATTGTTGAGAAGTCCGGTTCTTGGTTCTCCTATGACAGTCAACGATTGGGACAGGGCCGCGAGAACTCGAAACAGTTCTTGAAAGAAAACCCGGAATTAGCCTTTCAGATCGAATCTGCCTTGCGGCAGAATGCGGGTTTGATTGCCGAACAAATGCTCGACGGTGAGCCGGACGCGGACATGAATGACGGTGATTTTGACGAGGCAGCGGACGGCTGATCCTGTCTTGTAGAAAAACCGGAATTGTTTCTTTTCGTTGCCGCATCACCTGTTGAAGGGGATGCGGCATTTGTTTTGGCTTGGCGGGCGTTCTCTAACCAATATGCTGGACGCGCTGTTTAAGTTCGACTAATCACTGGCTTTGTTTGCAGCGGCACCCGCCGCGTATGTGTTTGGGCAATTTGGTGATTTATGACTGACGTCAACGATATTCGGACCACATTTTTGGATTATTTCAGTCGGCACGGTCATGCACCTGTGTCGTCCAGTCCATTGGTGCCACTGAATGATCCGACTTTGATGTTCACCAATGCTGGTATGGTGCAATTCAAAAATGTCTTCACCGGCCTTGAGCAACGCGACTACAGCCGCGCGGCGACGTCTCAAAAATGCGTGCGTGCGGGTGGTAAACACAATGACCTCGACAATGTCGGCTATACAGCGCGCCACCACACTTTCTTTGAGATGCTCGGCAATTTTTCTTTTGGCGACTATTTCAAGGATGAGGCGATCGAGTTTGCCTGGAATCTGATCACCAAGGAATTTGGCATCAATGCCGATAAGCTGCTTGTGACGGTCTATCACACCGATGATGAAGCCTTCGATATCTGGAAGAAGGTGGCCGGCCTGCATGATGGCCGGATTATCCGCATTCCCACATCGGACAATTTCTGGTCGATGGGCGAGACCGGGCCTTGCGGTCCGTGTTCGGAAATCTTTTACGATCATGGCGACCACATTTGGGGCGGACCGCCCGGTTCGCCTGAGGAAGATGGTGACCGCTTCATTGAGATATGGAACCTCGTGTTCATGCAGTTTGAACAGGTCACCAAAGATGAGCGGATTGACCTGCCGCGGCCATCGATCGATACCGGCATGGGCCTGGAGCGTATCGCGGCGGTATTGCAGGGTGTGCACGACAATTATGACATCGACCTGTTTAGGGCTTTGATCGCCCGGTCGGAAGAGTTGACGTCAACCAAGGCGGAGGGTGCGCAGCGCGCCAGCCACCGTGTGATTGCCGATCACTTGCGTGCTTGCAGCTTTTTGATTGCCGACGGTGTGCTGCCTTCCAATGAGGGGCGGGGTTATGTGCTACGCCGCATCATGCGCCGCGCTATGCGGCATGCGCATTTGTTGGGTGCGGCTGATCCTTTGATGCACCGTCTGTTTCCTGCGCTGCAAGCGCAAATGGGCGAAGCCTATCCACAATTGGGCCGCGCGGCAGATCTGATCAAGGAAACGCTGTTGCTGGAAGAGAAACGCTTCCGCAAAACATTGGAGCGCGGTCTGGGCCTGTTGGGCGATGCGAGCGAGGGCCTGAAAGAAGGCGATGCTTTTTCCGGTGATACAGCGTTCAAACTGTATGACACCTATGGTTTCCCGCTGGATTTGACGCAGGATGCGCTGCGTCAGCGCGGCATCGAGGTGGATGTTGACGCATTCAACACCGCCATGGAAGCGCAAAAGGCTGCCGCGCGCGCCACATGGGCCGGCTCAGGTGACAGCGCAGACCAGACGATTTGGTTTGAGCTGCGCAGCGCCTTGGGCTCGACAGAATTTCTGGGCTATGACGCGGAAAAAGCCGAAGGCGTGGTGGGCGCGATTGTCGTTGATGGCGCCCAGGTTGATGCGGCGCAAAAAGGCACCGAAGCGACATTGGTGTTCAACCAAACGCCGTTTTATGCCGAGAGCGGTGGCCAGCAGGGTGACACGGGCATGGTGCGCGGCGACACCTTCACCTTCGAAGTCACCGATACCAAGAAGCGCGCTGATGGTCTGTTCATCCACATCGGTGTTGTGACCGATGGAAAGCTTGAAAACGGCGCGAGTGCAACCCTGGAAGTGGACCAAGCGCGGCGCGGCAAATTGCGCTCAAACCATTCGGCCACGCACCTGCTGCACGAAGCGCTACGCGACGTGTTGGGCGGCCATGTTGCGCAAAAAGGCTCTCTGGTGGCGCCCGATCGGTTGCGTTTTGACTTTTCACACCCCAAGCCGATCAGCGATGACGAACTGGCGCAAGTGGCAGACATTGCCAACGAGATCATTATTCAAAACAGCCCTGTGACAACGCGGGTGATGGCTGTTGATGACGCGATTGAAGCGGGCGCGATGGCGCTGTTTGGCGAAAAATATGGCGATGAAGTGCGGGTGGTCTCCATGGGCACTGCAACGCGCGGCGATAAGGCTGGCGGCATCTATTCGCTGGAATTGTGTGGCGGCACGCATGTGAGCGCAACAGGCCAAATCGGCGTTGCGCATATCCTCAGCGAGAGTGCGGTTTCTGCCGGTGTGCGGCGCATCGAGGCGCTGACCGGTGATGCGGCGCGCCATTATCTCGCCGAACGGGACAAGAAATTGCGCGATGCTGCCGGTGTGCTGCGCGCCACGCCCGACGATGTGCCCGCGCGGTTGCAGGCGCTGGTCGAGCAAAACCGCAATTTGGAACGCGAGCTGGCTGAAGCGCGCAAGGCACTGGCCATGGCCGGTCCAGCGAGTGACGGCGGCAGTGACAGTCTCGAAGTTGGTGGTATTGCTTTTATGGGTCGTGTGGTCAGTGGCGTGTCGCCCAAAGACCTCAAGCCCATGGCGGATGAAGCGCTGGCCAAGCTCGGCTCGGGCATTGTGGCGCTGGTTGCCACAGGTGAAGATGATAAAGCCAGTGTGGTCGTTGCCGTCACCAAGGATCTGACCGGCACGCATAGCGCGGTGGAGTTGGTGCGTGTTGCATCTGCAGCCTTGGGCGGCAAGGGCGGCGGCGGACGGCCAGACATGGCGCAAGCAGGCGGTCCGGATGGCGCCAAAGCGGCAGACGCGATTGAGGCGGTGAAAGCCGCTTTGGCTGGCTAGCCGTTGCTCCGTAACCGTTTTTCTGCGGCGGCACGTCGCCATTGGCGGAAAAAACGGAGCGCCAGAAAGACGGTTGCGATCAGTGCGCCCGCAAACCATGTGAAGTTGGCCAAGAAGTCGTTGAGCGAAGCGATTGACTTGCTAAAGGCGTAGCCCAGGCCGAGATACAGGCCGATCCAGATGGACTCGCCCGCTATGCTCATCGTGGTGAATTTGGACCAAGATAGTTTGGTCATGCCCACCACATAATTGACATATGGGCCGACAGGGCTGACCAGCCAGCGGGTGATGAACACACCGAATGCGCCGAAACGTGTGGAGAAATATTCCGCCCGGGTCATCAGCTTGGCATATTTGCCAGCTTTCAGGCGCTCGACCAAAGGTTCACCGCCACGGCGACCGAGCCAATAGCCGATCTGGTCGCCAATCACCGCGCCGACCACAGCGACCGCAAAAATGAGCAGCGGATTGTAAACGCTATCCACCAGCATGGCGCCGATGGTCAGCAGCAGGATAGAAGTCGGCACGGGAATGCCCATTTGACCCAATACAAGCGCAACAAGCACCAGCGGAATGCCGTAGAGTGAGAACCAGTTGAGCAGCAGGTCGGTCATTGGTGACCCGGCTGGGCGTGTTTGTCGATCAGCTCTTCAAGTTGGTCTATCAGCGCGTCAACATCTTCATCGGTTCTGCGTGCGATTTGGGCGATGGACAGGCGCTTGAGTGATGCGTTGGTTTCGTCAATATCCAACACGTCCAAAACGTCTGAATATTGCAGCCCAAATGTGCGCGAAATGTAGTGCGGCCGCATCCATGGTTCCACGATATGAGGCCGGTCGGCAAAGATGTGGTTGTAAAAGGCAACCGTGCGCACGCCAAAGAATGTCGTCAGGCCAATGGCGATCAGAAGGCCCGCCAACAAAAAGGGCCTGCGCTGCCAAAACAGCACAAGCCTCGATTTTTTGGTTTGATCGTTCAAGATCAGCTCTTTGCCATCGCCTTTTGCAGGTTTTCGTCGATCTTATCGAGGAAGCCTGTGGTGGACAGCCATGGCTGATCCGGACCAATGAGCAGGGCCAAGTCTTTCGTCATGAAGCCGCTCTCGACAGTGTCAACGCAGACTTTTTCCAGCGTGTCGGCAAAGACTTTCAAATCGTCATTGTCGTCCAGTTTCGCACGGTGCGCCAAACCACGGGTCCAGGCGAAAATTGAGGCGATGGAGTTGGTGGATGTCTCTTCGCCCTTTTGGTGCTGGCGATAGTGACGGGTCACGGTACCGTGGGCCGCTTCGGCTTCAACGGTCTGGCCGTCAGGTGTCATCAGCACCGATGTCATCAGGCCCAGTGAACCAAAGCCCTGGGCAACGGTGTCGGACTGCACGTCGCCATCGTAGTTTTTACACGCCCATACATAACCGCCGGACCATTTCAGGTTGGAGGCCACCATGTCATCGATCAAGCGGTGCTCGTACCAGATTTTGGCTTCGGCAAAGGCTTCTTTGAATTCTGACTGATAAATCTCTTCAAAGATCTGCATGAAACGACCGTCATAGGTTTTGAGGATCGTGTTTTTGGTGGACAGGTAAACCGGCACCTTGCGTTGCAGGCCGTAGTTGAGCGAAGCGCGGGCAAAATCGACAATGGATTCATCGAGATTGTACATGCCCATGGCAATACCCGCGCCGGGTGCGTCGTAAATCTCGTGCTCGATTTCGGTGCCGTCATCGCCGACAAATTTCATCGTCAGCTTGCCCTTGCCGGGGAAACGGAAATCGGTCGCGCGGTATTGATCGCCAAAGGCGTGACGGCCAACAATGACCGGCTTGGTCCAGCCCGGTACAAGGCGCGGCACGTTTTTACAGATGATCGGCTCGCGGAAGATAACGCCGCCGAGAATGTTGCGGATTGTGCCGTTGGGCGAGCGCCACATTTTCTTGAGGCCGAATTCCTCAACGCGGCCCTCATCGGGCGTGATGGTGGCGCATTTGACGCCGACACCGTACTGCTTGATGGCGTTTGCGGCATCAATAGTGATCTGATCGTCTGTCGCATCGCGCGCTTCGACACCGAGATCATAATATTTCAGATCAATGTCGAGATAGGGGTGGATCAGCTTTTCTTTGATGAACTGCCAGATGATGCGTGTCATCTCATCGCCGTCCAGTTCAACCACTGGATTATCGACCTTGATTTTTGCCATGATTTCCTCGGTGTTTTTGTTGTTTGCCGCAAATCCCGACCGCGGCTTGTGAGTCACTGCGGCTATAGCAAAGCATAGTCCACTTGCAAACGCCGCTTTCGGACTATGCGGATTGTCGTCTTTGATTTTTGGCGCAAGGCGCGCGCCAAAACGGTTAAGCGGGTGGAAAATGGTGATCTCGCTGGCAAGCAGCCTGTGTTTGGTTTATGCGATGGCCCCATAGTCACACTCGCTCAGGAAGCGCCAAGCGCCATGGCTGGAACAGACCATCGTCGACCATTGATCAATAGCGGTCCTGCTATCGTGCTTGTTGCCCCGCAATTGGGCGAGAATATTGGCATGGTGGCGCGGGCCATGGCTAATTTTGGATTGGGTGATTTGCGCATCGTCACCCCGCGCGATGGCTGGCCCAACGAAAAGGCAGTGTCAGCGTCTGCAGGCGCGGTGCATGTGGTGGAAGCAGCCACGATTTATGATGATCTGCCAAGCGCCATCGATGACCTGAATTATGTGGTGGCGACAACCGCGCGGCAACGTGACGGCTTTAAGGAAGTGCTGGGACCGGAAGATGCCTGCAAACGTCTATTTGGCTTTCATGCAGCCGACAAACGCGCTGGCATTCTGTTTGGACGCGAACGTACCGGCTTGAAAAACGAAGAGGTCAGCCTTGCTGATGATATCGTGACGTTCCCGGTCAATCCGGCCTATGCGTCGCTAAACATCGCGCAGGCGGTGCTGCTGATGGCGTATGAATATTTCAAGACCAGCGCACAGGGCCTGCCATTTGAGGGGCCGATCTATGAGCGCGCGCCGAAAGCGGAGTTGTTCGGCTTTTTTGATCAGTTGGAAACCGCGCTGGATGTGCGCGGCTATTTCCGCCCTGCCGCACGCAAGCCTGTGCAGGTGGAAAGCCTGCGCGCCGTGCTGAGCCGCCCCGGTTTTTCAACCGAAGAAGTGCGTGTATTGCGTGGCGTGGTGTCGTCGCTGGACCGGTTTTCGCCTGAAATGCCACGCGGCGAAGGCTCACCCGGTGATGATCCGAGGCGCTTGAAACAGGACAGCAACGCCAATGAGTAAACCTCGCAACCGTTCGGTTCTTTTGTTCGACAGCGGTATAGGAGGCCTCTCCGTGCTCAAGGAGCTGCGGATTATCTTGCCGGATATGCGCTATATCTACGTCGCGGATGACGCGGCTTTTCCCTATGGCGCTTGGGAAGAGGGGGCGCTGGTGCAGCGCATGGTCGCGCTATTTGAGCGCTTGATTGCCCTTTATGAGCCTGGCCTGATCGTGATCGGCTGCAACACGGCGTCGACCATCGGTATTGCACCGCTGCGCGCGGCGTTCCCTGACCAGACGTTTGTTGGCACTGTGCCAGCCATCAAACCGGCTGCCGAGCGCACACGCTCGGGTTTGGTCTCCGTGTTGGCGACGCCGGGCACGGTTAAGCGGCAATATACACGCGATCTGATCGCGCAATTTGCCTCCAAGTGTCATGTGCGGCTTGTCGGCAGTGAAAATCTGGCCCAATTGGCCGAACAATATATGCAAAGCGGCTATGTGGACGAAGCCGCTGTGGCACGTGAAATCAAGCCTTGCTTTGTTGAGCATGAAGGGCGGCGCACCGATATCGTCGTGCTGGCCTGCACGCACTATCCGTTTCTGGTCAACCGGATGCGCAAGGTCGCGCACTGGCCGGTGGACTGGATTGATACGTCCGAGGCGATTGCACGGAGGGCGGTGTCGCTGGCGGATGATCTGGCTTTTGACGCCTATGACGATACCGCGCAGGACGTCGCTATTTTCACGTCGGGCAATCCCGGTGAAAAGGTTCTGAGGCTGGCGCAGGGTTTTGGTCTGCGCCAACCGCGTCGCGACACCAGTTCTATTGTTGACAAATAACGGCCCAAAGCTTAGACGACCCCCAGCCCCGCGATTGCGGGGTTTTACGTGTCCCGTGGACGGTTCCGCAAAGCGTGCGTGGATTGTCCTGTCAGGCCTCCGAAAATGAGGTCAGAGGAGGGCGCGTTTCCTTCACCTGATGCATGAGGCATCGGGTGTAACACGTTGAAAGGAAATGCGATGAGCAAGCGCACATCAGCAAAGTATAAACTTGATCGCCGTATGGGCGAAAACATCTGGGGCCGTCCAAAGTCGCCCGTCAACCGTCGTGAATATGGCCCCGGCCAGCACGGTCAGCGCCGCAAGGGCAAATTGTCTGACTTTGGTGTTCAGCTGCGCGCCAAGCAAAAGCTGAAAGGCTATTACGGCGATATTTCTGAAAAGCAGTTCCGCAAGACCTATGACGAAGCTGCACGCCGCAAAGGCGATACACCTGATCTGTTGATCGGCCTGTTGGAGAGCCGTTTGGACGCCGTGGTTTATCGCGCCAAGCTGGTGCCGACCATTTTTGCGGCCCGTCAGTTCGTCAACCACGGTCATGTGACAGTGAATGGCGTTCGCACCAACATTCCTTCATACCGTTGTAAGCCCGGTGATGTGATTGAAGTGCGTGAGCGTTCCAAGCAAATGGCGCTGGTCATTGAAGCCACCCAGTCAGCCGAGCGTGACGTGCCTGATTACATTGATGCGGACCACTCGAAAATGGTTGTCACTTTCGTGCGCCTGCCGCAGCTGATGGACACGCCTTACCCGGTCCAAATGGAACCAAACCTGGTCGTCGAATTTTATTCGCGCTAACCGGTTTCATGATTTATCCAAAAAGGCGGTCTTTCCAAAGGCCGCCTTTTTTTGTTTGGGATTGGCTATGTTTGAAAACGCGCCCGGTAGTGTTGACTTCAAAAAACTGCGCAAGCGGCTGGTGCGCGAGGTGCACACGGCGTTGACGGACTTCGCGATGGTGACGCCCGGCGCGCGGTGGATGGTGGCTTTGTCTGGCGGCAAAGACAGCTATGGGCTGCTGGCGTTGCTGATGGATTTGCAGGCGCGCGGCGATTTGCCGGTAGAGCTGTTGGCAGTCAATCTTGATCAAGGCCAGCCCAACTTTCCCAAACATGTGCTGCCGGACTGGCTGAAGGCGCACGGTATTGCGCACCGGATTGAGTATCGCGACACCTATTCGATTGTGACGGACAAAGTGCCGGAAGGGCGCACCTATTGTGCGCTGTGCTCGCGGTTGCGGCGCGGCCATCTGTATCGCATTGCGCGCGAGGAGGGCTGCGAGGCGCTGGTTTTGGGCCATCACCGCGATGACGTGCTGGAGACGTTTTTCATGAACCTTTTTCACGGCGGGCGGTTGGAGGCGATGCCTGCCAAGCTGCGCAATGACGAGGGCGATTTGATGGTGCTGCGCCCGATGATCCGCTGCGAAGAGCGGGATCTGGCGAAGTTTGCCGATCAGATGGCGTTTCCGATTATCCCGTGTGATCTATGCGGCAGTCAGGACGGGCTGCAGCGTAACGCGATGAAGCGCATGCTGGCTGACATGGAGGCAAAGGTGCCGGGCCGCAAGGCCACCATTGCGCGCGCTTTGGAGAATGTCCGGCCCGGCCACCTGCTAGATGCGGCGCTGTTTGACTTTGCCGGGCTGACGCTTAATCGCCAGCCTGAAACAACCGACCCCGTTCTGTAATCAACACGATGGCCAGGCCGAGTGCGCCAAAGCAGGCATAAGCCGCCGCCAATGGCACCAGGGTGCCGTTGAAAAACTGGCCCACCATTGAGCCTAACAATGCGCCGCCGGTGAACGATATTGTACCCAATACCGAGGACGCAGCGCCGGCAATGTGGCCCAGCGGCTCCATGGCGAGTGCGTTGAAATTGCCCGCCACAAAGCCGAATGACCCCATGATGAGGCCGATGAGGAGCACGGCCAGCCACAGCGGCGGCGTAACGACCAGGTTGATGGCCAACAAAACCGCGCCCAACACGGTGAAGCTGATCAGCGCCGCATGGGAAATGCGCCGCATGCCGTGTTTGCGCACAAGGTTCGCATTGGTCAGGCTGGCTGCGCCGATGAACGTGGACGTGATGGCAAATATCACGGCAAACCAATCCTGCAGCCCGTAGGTTACTTCAACGATCTGCTGAATGGAGACAATAAAGGAGAACAGGCCACCGAAAAACAGCGTGACGGCCAGCGTGTAGCCAAGCGCAATGCGGTTGGTGAGAATTTCTTTGACGGCTGCCCATAGTGTTTTCGCCGAGGCCTTTTGGCGTCGTGCTGGAGGCAGAGTTTCCTCAAGGCGCATCCAATACCAAACGGCCAAAGCGGCTGTGATGACGAAGAATGCCAAAAAGATGAAATGCCAATCGGCAATCCAAAGCATCATTTGGCCTAGAGCAGGCGCAGCGATGGGCACCAAAATAAACACGGTGAATACGTAAGACATAATGCGCGCCATGGCGCGGCCAGAAAAGCAGTCGCGCACGATGGCATTTGTTGACACCCGCACGGCTGCGGCGCTGATGCCTTGAACGATGCGGGCCACCAAAAGCTGGTCGAAGCTGTTGGCGAAAACCGCTGCCAGCGAGGCCAGCGAAAACACGATCACACCACCCATCAAGACGCGTCGTCGCCCGATGCTGTCGCTTAACGGGCCGAAGATGAGCTGAGCTGGCCCGAACGCCAGCACGAAAGCGGTGATGACCAATTGCCGGTCATTGGGATTGGTCAGCGCGAAGTCGTCGGCGATGGCGGGCAGGGCAGGCAACATGGAGTCGATGGCCAGCGCGATGATGGATGTCAGCGCTGCAATGAGCACGATGAATTCGCGGGTACCGATGGACTCGGGCAACTGCTCGATATGCCGCTCCGCCTCTTCCGGCTTTTGAAGGGTCACGTGCTTTCCTCTTCGCGCACGGAATCAATGGCGCGCCATGTAAAATTGAGAAACGGAACCGACGCCTTTCCAAGCGCAACGAGGTGATCCACAATTTCTGGTGTTGTGATGATGGCGTTGTCGATTTCTTCGATAAAGGTGAAATGCTTGAGCCGGATCCACCGTTCAACTTCTTCGTTGTTGGGGCTGAAACCGCGCGGGTTGCGCTTCAATGCTTCGGAAAAATCGAGTGGATAGCCCGCTGCCTCAAGGTTAGCCACAAGTTTGCGCATTGTGTCCGGCTCGCGGATGATCAGTTCGCGCAATGCCTGCAGCTCTTTGCTCTCCAAACCATAGACGCCCGATGCAATGAATGAGCGCTCATTGGCAAAGTGCATATACACAAAGCCTTGCTCTTTTTTGGTGCCGTTGCGCGTCAGCAGGGCGCTCATGTGGGTGTTGTAGGGTTCCTTGTTTTTCGAAAACCGCACATCGCGGTTGACCCGGTAGGTTGAGGTCTTGCGCGTGCCACGCAGGGGCACACCCTCCGCCTCAAAGCGCGCGCTTGTCGCTTCGACAATGTCACCCAAAGGCTTTTTGACATTGGCTTCGTAGAGCTTCTTATTCTCGTGGAACCATTCCCTATTCTGGTGAAAACCGAGCGCTTTCAGGAAGGGGAGCGTTTTGTCGGTAAAGCCTGCGAAGGTGGCGTCGCTCACTGTGCGGCCTCAGCGCTGTCTGTGTAGCCGGTCAGTTCAGCTTTGGTGACGTAGCGCAAAATCTCGACCACTTGCTCGGCCGTTTTCGCAACCGCTAGTGCGGCGGCGTCGACTTCTTTCAACGCATGGGCGTGCTCGTCTTGGTGGATGACAATCAGCGGCTTACCCAGTGCGCTCGCTATGCCCGCGTCAAAGGCGGCATTCCATTGCTTGTATTTTTCGCCAAAGCGGACGACGACAATGTCGGCCTTTTCGATCAGCGTACGGGTGCGGATAGCGTTGATTTGCGCGCCTTTATGGTCGTGCCAGAATTTGTTGGGTTCCGCGCCCAAGATGGCGACGCCACAATCGTCAGATGCCTCATGGTGGGTGACCGGTGCACTGAACGTGATATCGAGACCAGCCGCACCGCGCGCAATCTGCTCGCGCCAATCGGTGTGAATTTCACCTGATAGATAGACGTTCCAGTTCATCATTTGTCTCCCATGCTTATCTGATTGCATATGCGGGATGCCGGTCAACAGTCCATGCAATGCAAACAAAAAAGCGCGACTAAGCCAGCCGCGCTTTGTTGGTTTTCACGGGTGCGGTGCCTTAGCCCGCTTGCTTTACCGCAATACCATTTTGGCTCATGTGGTCTTTCAACTCACCGGCTTGGAACATCTCACGCACGATGTCGCAGCCGCCGACGAATTCGCCTTTGACGTAAAGCTGCGGAATGGT
>JBAUIL010000124.1:0-9397 GCA_049682915.1 Ahrensia sp.
AAGAGCTGCAGCCGGACCGACCATTCGTTGTTTTGGAGTTTGGCGACCATCAAACGCTGGCTGCACGCACGCTCGCCGATGAGCAACACGGAGGCAACAGTCTGGCCGACCCTGATTCAAGCGCGTACGTGACCCACTACACGCTTCATTCTCACAACTTTAAGATGGAACACAAATACTTCAACCGCAGGCAACTGGATATTGGCTTTCTAGGTGTCAGCTTCATGCAGGCAATCGGCGTGCCGTTATCTCCAATGTACCAGGATCTTGCGGACTTGCGTGACCAATGTGGAGGCCGCTATTCGGATTGTGAGGATCGCCAATCAGTCGATAAACACTTAAAGCGGCGCATAAACTCCGGAATGTTGTCGTTACCAGCAATATAACCGAACGCCTTATTGCTTTGATCAATTGTAACGCCGCAGGAAAGGGGTTTCGAAGCCGCCGCGCTCGAAACCATCGATCACCCGGTCCACGGCCTTGTCCAATGGCATATGCGCTGGCAACTCGAAGTCGTTCTTTTCGGTCCGCGGCGTGTCGAAGCTGTGTTCCGGGCGGCGTTTATCGACATGCGCCAGTTGGTATATCCGAAGGCGCGGTGAATGCGGTTGCATCAATCCGGCAACTGATCGCTAGTGCCAACCGGCACCAAAACGCAAAATCTTTGTGATCACTATTTCAAATTGTACCAATAGTTATATGGTCCAGCCGAGCACCGCTGACATGTGGTGCACGCGCTTTCATTGCCTTGGAGCATTTCATGAAATTTCGCTTCCCAATCGTCATCATTGATGAGGACTTTCGCTCGGAAAACTCGTCGGGATTGGGAATCAGGGCGGTTGCCGAAGCCATTGAGAGCGAAGGCTTTGAGGTGCTGGGCACCACCACCTATGGCGACCTGTCGCAATTTGCGCAGCAACAATCGCGCGCCAGTGCCTTTGTTTTGTCCATCGACGATGAGGAGTTTACCGCCGGGCCTGATCTCGATCCGGCCGTGTTGAATCTGCGCACCTTCATCGAAGAAGTGCGCCGCAAGAACGAAGATGTACCGATCTATATTTACGGCGAAACCAAAACCAGCCGCCATTTGCCCAATGATATTTTGCGCGAGCTGCATGGCTTCATTCATATGTTTGAAGACACGCCGGAATTTGTTGCCCGCCACATTATCCGCGATGCCAAAGCCTATCTGGAAGGCATTCAGCCGCCGTTTTTCAAGGCACTACTGGATTATGCGGAAGACGGTTCGTATTCTTGGCACTGCCCTGGCCACTCCGGTGGCGTGGCGTTTCTGAAAAGCCCGATCGGCCAGATGTACCATCAGTTCTATGGTGAGAATATGCTGCGCGCTGACGTGTGCAACTCGGTGGAAGAACTTGGCCAACTGCTTGACCACAATGGCGCCATCGGCGCGTCAGAGCGCAATGCCGCGCGCATTTTCAACGCTGACCACTGTTTCTTTGTCACCAACGGCACCAGCACGTCCAACAAGATGGTGTGGCACCACACGGTCGCACCCGGCGATGTGGTGGTGGTGGACCGCAACTGCCACAAATCCATTCTGCACAGCATCATCATGACGGGCGCTATCCCCGTTTTCATGAAGCCAACACGCAACCATTACGGCATTATCGGGCCCATTCCGAAATCGGAATTTGAGATCGAAAGCATCAAGCAAAGCATTCGCGACCATCCGTTGCTGGCCCATATTGACGCCGACACCGTCAAGCCGCGCATTATCACGCTCACCCAGTCCACCTATGATGGTGTGCTGTATAATACCGAAACCATCAAAAGCCTGCTCGACGGTTATGTCGAAAACATCCATTTCGATGAGGCTTGGCTGCCGCATGCGGCTTTTCACCCGTTTTACGGCCACTTCCACGCCATGGGCCGCAAGCGCCCGCGCCCCAAGCACTCGGTCACCTACGCCACCCAATCCATTCACAAGCTGCTGGCCGGCATCAGCCAGGCAAGCCACGTGCTGGTGCAGGACAGCACCGAAACCAAGCTGGACCGGCATCTGTTCAACGAAGCCTATCTGATGCACACCAGCACCAGCCCGCAATATTCCATCATTGCCAGCTGCGATGTGGCCGCCGCCATGATGGAGCCGCCCGGCGGGCGCGCACTGGTAGAGGAAAGCATTCTGGAATCACTCGATTTCCGCCGTGCGATGCGCAAGGTAGATCGGGACTATGGCGACAATGACTGGTGGTTTCAGGTCTGGGGCCCTGACGAATTGGACGAGGATGGCGTCGAAGACTCTGAAAAATGGGTCTTGAAGGGCACCAATGCTGACGGCGTTCAAGCCTCTGACGGCGAAGAATCATGGCACGCTTTCGGCGACATGGAGCCGGGCTTCAACATGCTCGACCCGATCAAAGCCACCATCATCACGCCCGGCCTCAATTTGGATGGCCGGTTTGAAAAGACTGGCATCCCCGCTTCTATCGTCACCAAATATCTGGCCGAGCACGGCGTGGTGGTGGAAAAAACCGGCCTGTACAGCTTCTTTGTCATGTTCACCATCGGCATCACCAAAGGCCGCTGGAACTCATTACTGACCGAATTGCAGCAATTCAAAGATGACTACGACAAGAACCAGTCCATGTGGCGCTGCATGCCCGATTTTTGCGCCAAGCATCCGCATTATGAAAAAATGGGCCTGCGCGATTTATGCCAGCACGTTCACTCGCTCTATGCCACCTATAATGTGGCTATCCTGAACACCGAAATGTACCTCAGTGACTTGACGCCCGCGATGAAACCGTCGGACGCCTACGCCCATATTGCCGCCCGCAAAACCCAGCGTGTGCCCATTGATGAATTGGAAGGCCGCATCACCACCAGCCTTGTGACGCCCTACCCGCCGGGCATTCCGCTGCTGATTCCGGGCGAAGTCTTCAACAAAAAGATCGTTGAATACTTGAAGTTCAACCGCACTTTCGCGCAGCAGTGCCCCGGTTTTGAAACAGACATTCACGGGTTGGTGCAAGAAGCGGATGAAAATGGGCAAGTAGCCTATTTTGCCGACTGCGTGGCTGTGTGACACTGTAGGGCGAGTGCAATCTGAGGTGACGAAAAGCACCTCCAGCCATCAATGACGATTTTCCTAGCTACCCGGCATTCCAATCTGGCGGGTTTGCGTTATAGGGACGCACAACCAGAGTTTCGACTGTCATATTCGTCTATTGCCCCATGAAATTTGATTTTGAATCCGCCCATCCCGAAGAACGGCACTTTGTAAACCGGAGCGGCTGGCTACGGGCAGCAGTTTTGGGCGCCAATGATGGCATCGTCTCGATATCATCGTTGATTATTGGCGTGGCGGCAGCCAATGGCGGCACTGAGGAAGTGTTGATTGCCGGGCTTGCAGGGCTTGTGGCTGGCGCAATGTCCATGGCCGCAGGCGAATATGTCTCTGTCTCGTCCCAGGCCGACATAGAAAGTGCCGACATCGAGCGCGAACGGCAGTTTCTGGCAAACAATGGCGAGGCTGAACTGGCTGAGCTGATTGCGATTTATGAGTTGCGCGGCCTGTCCCATCGCACCGCCACATTGGTGGCCCGTGAACTGACAAACCACGATCCGCTGCGTGCTCATGTTCGGGATGAATTGGGTCTGTCCGAGCTTCATGCAGCAAACCCTCTGCTGGCCGCTTTTGCATCCGCTTTCACATTCACTTTGGCGGGCGCAGCACCCTTGTTGGCCGCCTATCTGGCGGCCTCTGGCACCATCATCACAACCGTGCTCATCGTTACCCTGATAGCTTTGGCAATTTTGGGTGCCACGGGGGCACGGCTTGGCGGGGCCCCCATTGTGCCCGCGGCTGTGCGCGTTCTGGTATGGGGCATAATAGCGATGGCTGTTACTGCCGCTATAGGCTGGCTGTTTGGCGTCGCAGTCGCTTAAACCCGTCGACCTCACCCCTTGCGGATCGTTTTGGCCTTCGTGGTCTCGCCAAAATCAAGCGCGCGCTTGTTCCAACCCGTCGCGCGTTTCATCTGCCAGAAATACAGGCTGTGCGGCATCATGCGTAAGACTTTGAGCAAATAGGTAAAACGGCGCGGAAAGGTAATTTCGAAGCCGCCACGCTCGAAGCCGTCGATCATCCGGTCCACGGCCTTGTCCACCGGCATCAGGGACGGCATCTCAAAGTCGTTCTTTTCGGTCAGCGGCGTGTCGATGAAACCGGGATTGACCACTTGGATGCGAATATTGATCTTGTCGAAATCAAATTTCAGCGACTCCGCCATATTGTTGATCGCCGCTTTTGAAGCACCATAGGCCGACGCGGCTGGCAGGCCGGTATAGCCGGAGACGGACGCGACAAGCGCAACCTGCCCCTTGCCGTGCGCCTTCATTTTTTCAACCACCGGCACCAAGCCGTTGAGCACGCCGAACATATTGATCTCATAAGTTTTGCGGAACGCATCAATATCCAGCGCCTCGCCCGCTGTCGGCCAGTAATTGCCCGCATTGAACACCGCCAGCCTGATCGGGCCGTGACTGGCTTCGATGCTTTCGATTACCGCAGCCATGGCCTCGCGGTCCGTCACATCACAGGGGGCAGACGCGATGGAGCCGCTGAGGCCCGATGCTTCTTCCACAAGGCTGTTGAGCTTGTCTTCGCCGCGCGCGGTTGCCACCACTTTGTAGCCGTGGCGCGCCATTTGCAGCGCCAACTCGCGCCCGATGCCTGCACTCGCCCCCGTAATCCATGCCACGCCATCGCCGGGGGTGATGCGATACAAGTCCATAAAATAACTCCTGAATGAAAAACGCCTGCCCTTCTTTACGAAGAACAGGCATGATTGGTTCCAATTTTCAGCGCTTTACAGTCGGTTATCCCGACAGAATATCGCTCAACCGTTGGTGGATCGGTCCTGTTAGCCGCACCGGCGCATCTGTCACGGCAAAGCCGATGCACGGACAGTCTTTTTCTGCGGTCGGGCGGTGGTCCACCGTATCGTCGGCAATCGAGATATCACCTCGGCCAAACCGGCCACGCTCGTCCACAAATGCGCCTTGCACGATCAATGAAATTTCGGAACCTTCATGAGTATGCGCAGGCACCGTGCGACCCGGCTTGATCCAGAACATGGAAACGTGAAACCCATCGACATCGGCCAGTTCAAACTCTTTAAAGCCCGGCATAACCGTGCGCCACGGAATATCGTCAAGGTCATAACCTACGAAATCGCGCAGCAAGGAAGGCATGGCAGACTTGCTTTTTGGCACCATGATCTGGCGCTCATCGCTAGGCTCAGAGTCAAAGATCGCGTCAAGCTTGCTATCGCGCTCGGACAAATCAACCGGTGGCAGATCGCTCAATGCGTCACCAGCGGCGCTCTCAAGACCCTGGACCAGCGCCTTGTTCTTGTCCGATATTTCGACATGTGCGTCGACCAGCACCTGCAAAGGCAGCGGCAATGTGCCGCCAACATAGCCGGTCAAAAGCGTGTCAATTGATTCAAAATTCGCAGTCATGGGCGTCTTTTCTGCTGCTAGCGCAGCGTCGTTTATATCTCTTTGACTAGATTACGCGCGCAAGTTCAATCTGGATCACAGAAAAATCACGCCTCGATTATCGCCCTTGGTATGATAAATAATTCCTAAACAACGGGTTAGCGCGCATGCAAAGCCTTGTGGTCAAACGGCAGAAGCAATACGATTTTGGCTGCTTGAAAAAACAGGAAACAGCCAGTGTCTGCCCAAATGCACCCCACCGTAAACGAATCAATTCTGTCAATGATCGGCAACACGCCGCTCGTCAAACTGAAGCGTGCCTCCGAAGAGACTGACTGCACCATTTTGGGCAAGGCGGAGTTTCTTAACCCCGGCCAATCAGTGAAAGACCGAGCCGCCCTGTCGATCATCCGCGCAGCAGAAAAAAGCGGCGCGCTCAAGCCAGGCGGGGTGATCGTCGAGGGCACCGCAGGCAATACCGGCATCGGCATGACCATGGTTGCCAAGGCGCTGGGCTACCGCACCGTCATCGTCATTCCTGAAACGCAGACCCAGGAGAAAAAAGACGCGCTGCGCCTGCTGGGTGCGGAGCTGATCGAAGTGCCCGCCGCACCCTATAAAAATCCCAACAATTATGTGCGCCTTTCTGGCCGCTTGGCCGAGCAACTGGCCAAAACTGAGCCGAACGGCGCGATTTGGGCGAACCAGTTTGACAATGTGGCCAACCGCGATGCGCATGTGGAAACCACCAGCCAGGAAATCTGGCGTGACCTTGACGGCAAGGTCGACGGCTTCATTTGCGCTTGCGGCTCCGGCGGCACCCTCGCCGGCACTGCCATCGGCCTGCGCGAACATAACCCCGATGTTAAAATCGGCCTCGTCGACCCGATGGGCGCAGCGCTTTACTCGTTTTACACCGATGGCGAATTGAAATCCGAAGGCGGCTCGATCACCGAAGGCATCGGCCAGGGCCGCATTACCGCCAATCTGGAAGGCTTCACGCCTGATTTCGCCTATCAGGTGACAGACACCGAAGCGCTCAACATCGTCTTCCCGCTGGTGCAGGAAGAAGGCATGGTCATGGGCGGCTCCACCGGCGTCAACATTGGCGGCGCCATCAAAATGGCCAAGGAAATGGGCCCCGGCCATACAATCGTGACCATATTGTGCGACTACGGCAACCGCTACGCCTCCAAGCTCTACAATCCTGAGTTTTTGCGCAGCAAGGATCTGCCCGTTCCAACATGGATGGAAGCCAGCGTGAATATTGATGTGCCGTTTGAGGTGGTTTGATTCTTGACCAAGCTGCTGTTCCGTGACGACGCCTATCTGTCCACCGCCGAAGGCACGGTGACTGCAGCCACGGCTGACGGCGCAATCGTTCTGGACCAGACCAATTTCTATGCCACATCCGGCGGGCAACCGGGTGACATCGGCTTTTTTGAACGCGCCGACGGCACCCGCATAGAAATCGCCGACACCATCACCGGCGCCACCAAGGATGATATTCTCCACATCCCCGCCGATGGCGCAGCCCTGCCCGACATCGGTGAGCAACTGACGCTGCATATCGATTGGGACCGCCGCTACAGGCTGATGCGCATGCACACGGCCTGTCACCTGCTGAGCGTCGTCTGTCCGCAGCCAATTACGGGCGCGCGGGTGGATGTTGCCGACAGCCGCATCGACTTTGACATGAGCGAGACCGTCAACAAGGCGGAGATCACCGAGCAGTTGATGGCGCTGGTGCATGCCAATCACCCCATCTACACACAATGGATTTCGGACGCTGACCTCGCCGCCAATCCCGGCCTCGTCAAATCCAAAAATGTGCGCCCGCCGCAAGGCACCGGCAACATCCGGCTGGTGTGTATCGGTGACAATGCGAGCGTTGACAGCCAGCCCTGTGGCGGTACTCCTGTGTCTGAAACGCAGGAAGTGGGCGAGATCCACATCGGCAAGATCGAGAAGAAAGGCCGCGAGAACCGCCGCTTCCGATTGCGCTTCGGTCCGCCAACGCCATAGGAGCGCAAGCGTGAAAATTCTGGACCCGACACATCCGTTTTTCCGGCCTTTGGGTGTGCGGCTGGCAATCACCGTCTTCTGCGTGGGTTGGGCGGCCTTTGAAGCTGTTGCAGCCTCGCCTTTCTGGGCCATCATTTTCGGTGCAATGGGCCTGTTTTGTGCTTATGAATTTTTCTTCAACCCAAACAATGATTTCAGCGCGCCCCCGGAATCAAAACCTCAGGACAACTCGAAAGAGGATCAATGAGCAACTCCCCATTTATCGTCTCCGCTGATTGGCTGGAAGAACGTCTAGATAACCCCACCATCAAAATCCTCGATGCCAGCTGGTACCTGCCGGATCAGGGACGCGATGCGAAAGCAGAATATGACGCCGCCCATATTCCGGGCGCCATTTTCTTTGATCAGGATTTGGTCGTGGCAGCGGGAAGCGCCCTGCCCCACACTTTGCCGTCACCGCAGGAATTCCAACGATATGCCCAAACGATGGGCCTCTGCGCGGACGACACGATAGTCGTCTATGACGGGCCGGGCTATTTTTCGGCACCACGCGTATGGTGGATGCTGCGCACCATGGGCGCAAAAAAGGTCTTTGTGCTCGACGGTGGTTTTGACAATTGGAAAGCGCAAGGCCGCCCGACAACCGATGCACCGTCAGTGCCAGTAGCGTCGACCTTCACTGCGAAGCTCGATGCAGATCGAGTGATTGATTTCAGAACCATGCTAGCGACAGTCACCCAAGCATCGAGCCAGATTGCGGACGCACGCGGTGCCGGACGTTTCAGCGGCGAGCAGCCGGAACCCCGCGCAGGCATGCGCAGCGGCCACATGCCCGGCGCGCGCAACGTGCCTTATGCATCCCTGTCCGAGAACGGCTATCTCAAAAACCTCGACCAGCTGCGCGCCACGCTTGTCAGAGCGGGAATCGACCCCGAGCAGCCGGTTGTCACCACGTGCGGCTCCGGTGTCACGGCCTGCGTTATCGCATTGGCGCTTGAATCGCTGGGCAACAATAGTGTCCGCGTCTACGACGGATCATGGTGTGAATGGGGCGCACGCGACAACACGACAATTGTAACCGGCGGGGCTGACGAATGAATCAGTTTCTGAAAGGCTGGAATCGGTCTGCCAACGATGCGTTGCAACCGCTTGAAACCACAGTCACTTTTCTGGAAATGACCAACCAGCCCATTCACCGCGTTCAGCCACCCACCAATCTCAGACTAGCCTTGCTGAGAGCGCATAAACCGACACCGCATTTCTACCGCTATCTTTACTTCCATGTCGGCAATCAATGGAATTGGGAAATGCGGCTTCGCCTCAATGATGAAGCCTTGCTGGAGAAAATCCATGCACCCAACACCGAAATTCATGTGCTTTATCTCGATGGTGTGCCGGCAGGTTTTTTTGAAATCAACCGCGAAAACCCTGCGGTCACCGATCTCGCCTATTTCGGCATCATGGGCCACGCAATCGGGCTTAAACTTGGCAAGTGGTTCTTGAGCGCCGCCATCCATGCGTGCTGGGAAAACGGGCCTGACAAAATCACCGTCAACACCTGTACGCTGGACCATCCGGCCGCATTGCCACTGTATCAGAAAATGGGATTTGTGCCGGTGCGCCGTGCGCAGGGCCGCGTAAAACCCTTGGCGCATAGCGAACGCGCGGCGCTCGCTATCCGAGAAGGTTTAGGGCCCTGATTAGGCGACCTTGAGCGCCGCAATCGGCTCGGCCATTTCATAGCCCAGCGCTTCGGCAACAGCCGCATTGGTAATGCGGCCTTTGTGGACGTTAAGACCATTGCGCAGATGCGGACGCTCAATCAGCGCACCCAAACCATGGTCAGCCAGAGCCAGACCATACGTCAGCGTCGCGTTGTTCAGCGCATGGGCAGAAGTCA
>JBAUIL010000125.1:0-5301 GCA_049682915.1 Ahrensia sp.
CATTGGTATTTGCCGGTGAGGCGCGCACACTGCGCGATCATTTGGGTGATGTGTCACGCGGCAAGGCTTTTTTGCTGCAGGGTGGCGATTGCGCCGAATCCTTTGCCGAACATGGCGCTGACAACATCCGCGACTTCTTTCGGGTGTTTTTGCAAATGGCAATCGTGCTGAATTTTGGTGGCACCAAGCCGGTGGTTAAAGTTGGCCGTATTGCAGGGCAATTTGCCAAGCCGCGTTCGTCCGATATCGAGAATATCGATGGCGTTGAGCTACCATCATACCGGGGTGACATCATCAACGGTATCGACTTCAACGAAGCCTCGCGCGTGCCCGATCCCGAGCGCCAGATCATGGCTTACCGTCAGTCTGCGGCGACGCTGAACCTGCTGCGCGCGTTTTCGCAAGGCGGCTATGCCAACCTTGAAAACGTCCAGCAATGGATGATGGACTTCGTCGCGGATAGCCCGCAAGGCGAGCGCTATGCCGCCTTGGCTGACCGGCTAGGGGAGGCGATGGCTTTCATGAAGTCAATCGGCATCACGGCAGACCAGTATGCGCGGCTGCGCGAAACCGAATTCTACACCAGTCATGAAGCGCTGCTGCTTGGCTATGAAGAGGCGATGACGCGGGTCGATTCGATTTCTGGCGATTACTACTCAACTTCGGGCCATATGATTTGGATCGGCGACCGCACACGCCAGCTGGACCATGCCCATGTGGAGTTTTGCCGCGGTGTTGGGAACCCGATTGGCCTGAAATGCGGCCCGTCTCTTCAACCCGACGATCTGCTGAACTTGATCGACGCTCTGAACCCAAACAATGAAGCGGGACGGCTGACGCTGATTGCGCGTTTTGGCCATGACAAGGTTGGCGAACACCTGCCGAAATTGATCCGTGCGGTTGAACGGGAGGGCAAGCGCGTTGTTTGGTCGTGTGATCCGATGCACGGCAACACAATCAGCGCCAACGGTTACAAAACACGTCCATTTGACCGCGTGCTGGGTGAAGTGCAGAACTTCTTCGATGTGCATGACGCTGAAGGCACGTATGCGGGCGGTGTGCATGTGGAAATGACGGGCAAAAACGTCACTGAATGCATGGGTGGCGCGCGCGAGATCACCGAAGATCAGTTGAAAGACCGCTACCACACGCATTGCGACCCGCGCTTGAACGCCGATCAGGCGCTTGAGCTGGCATTCCTGATTGCTGAGCGTTTGAAGACAGGTACCCAGGTGCAAAAGCGCGCGGCGGCTGAATAAACGAAGTGATGACTTTGTCGAGGCCGCCATTGGCGGCTTCTGACTTTGTTTTAACACGAATGCGTGATCGATATTCCTAGTGGTCTCACGTTCGTGTGATAAACATTTATGTGATTAGTTATTTTATACTTTTTCGGGCTTGTTGCGCGCACACGATAACGTGCAAATCTCAAGATCGGAGAAACTTAATGAAAACTCAAATCACAGCCGCCCTTATTGCAACTTTTGCCATGGCTGGCGTTGCCAACGCTGCTTCTCACTCTGCTGCAAAAGTGTGCGACGACGCGACCGTTGCGATGGTTATGGAGCAAGTGACTTCTGCTGGCGAAGCTAACAAAGCTGGCGCGATGATGGAATTCGACATGGCGAAAGAAGCCATGGCAGCTGGTGACAACGACAAGTGCAGCACGCACCTGACAATGGCCTCAGAAAAAGCGACTGCTCAGTAATGGACCGAACCGTTCAATTTTGAACATTCGTTTCATGCCTTGATATATGACTTGTTTAACGCGCCGCGGAGACGATCCCCGGCGCGTTTTTCGTGTGCAGCCTCGGTTCGTCAGCAGCTGTTAATTCTTTCCAAAGGCAGTACCAAGCTGTTTTTCGGACAGGCTGTTTAGGTTTGCGTGTTCGATTTTATTGAACGTAATGTCCTTGAATGGATGTCTATAAGTGAACTCAATTTGGGGTTAGTAGTCTGGCATATCTGGAGTTCATCATGATCAACCGCATGCCCACATTATTCGTCTCCCACGGCGGCCCTAATATCGTCATTGAACTGTCAGAAGCCCATGAGTTTCTCAAAAGCCTTGCCACCTACGTGCCAGAACCTAAGGCGATCGTGATCGTCTCGGCGCATTTTGAAACCAATGGCGTTGCCGTGGTGACCGACCCCGCGCCTGAGACAGTTTATGATTTTGGCGGTTTTGCACCTGAGCTTTATCAGAAGCGCTATCCGGCACCGGGAAATCCGGCGCTGGCTGAGCGGGTTTCCGGCTTGCTGGAAGCAAGTGGATTTGAGCCGCAGCGCGTTGCTAAGCGCGGCTTTGACCATGGTGTTTGGAATCCGTTGATCCTCGCTTGGCCGGAAGCGGATGTTCCCGTCGTTCAGGTCTCCATTGACCCGACGGCGGACGCCGAATGGCATTATCGTATCGGTGCGGCCCTGAGTGACCTGCGCAATGAAGACGTTTTGCTGATCGGCAGCGGCCATATCACGCATAATCTGCGCGCCGTATTCTCTGCCATGCAGGGTGTGCCGGTGCGCGATGCCGAAATGACTGCCAAGGTGGACGCCTTCACTGACTGGTTTGCGCAGGTGATCAGCGACGGTGACATCAAGCGCCTGCTGTCATGGCGTGACGAAGCGCCGTTTATCGCCGAAAACCACCCGACCGACGAGCACTTGATGCCGATCTTCTTTGTTGCCGGTGCGGCGGGTGACGGTGCTGTCGGAAGGCGCATCCATGCTTCGCGCCAATACGGTTTCTTTGCTTGGGACAGCTATCTGTTTGAATGACGTGCGATGTCGCGTTTCGGAGAGCGGTTTGCGTCATTTCCCCTAACGTCCAGCTGCGAAACGGGAGAGCAGTGGATGGCCAAGGGTTCATGCAATTGTGGTGCAGTGACGTTTGAAACAACGGGGCCATTGCGCGATGTGGTCTATTGCCATTGCACGCAGTGCCGCAAGCAAACCGGCCATTTTGTTGCAGCGACCAGTTCTTCAAATGCGGATATTTCCATCGTCGGTGAAGACAATATCACCTGGTATGCGGCATCACCTGACGCGCAACGCGGCTTTTGCCGGACATGTGGTTCTGCGCTGTTCTGGCGACCCAAAAAGGAAGCAAGCCGGACCTCGATCTGGGCAGGCTCTTTCGATGCGCCATCGGGGCTTAAAGCCAGCCACCATATTTATGTGGCGGACAAGGGCGAATACTACGAGATTTGTGACGGCTTGCCGCAGTTTGACGGGGCAGACTAGGCTGCGCCGGTGCTGAGAAAGGCCAACGTCATGATGGCGATAGCGGCGACCCATGACGCCATGGCGCGGAAACCGATTTCCATCCAGCCTTTTTGGACCGTCTCCATAGCCAGCTTGGTGATGGCACCGGTGGTTGCGACCCCGACATAAAGCGCAAACAAGGTGCCCACATACACTGGAAACGGCGCAATAACTTCTTCATGACCGGCAAACACCGACCAAGCCGCCATGCCACCAGCCCAGCCCAGTGCCAGCATCAGCCAGGGCAGCTTCCAAGCGGGCCGCCATGCGGCCAGACAGGCGACTGCCGTGGCGCTGAGCAGGAGCACGGTGGTCGGGGTGAAGTTGAACGGGACAGTGAGCGCGCAGCCGATGATGGCACCTGCCAGCAAGGCGGCAAATCCGGTGTGCTTGGATGCGTTTTTATCCAGACCGATCAATAGTCCTGCCGCTAGGATGAGCAGCGCAATGCCAAGATCGGCATAGACAGCTTCAACGCCAGCCAGAAACAACGTATAGGTGTTCGCACCGGCTTCAAAGCTATGTGCGTTGGCCGTTGCGGGCAGGGCGATGGCGGCAATTGCCGCCATGCCGAAGCGTTTGAGCATTGGGGCTATCACGCAATGCCTGCGAGAAACGCGCCACCAATCAGCGCGATGATAACGCCGCCGGCGCGGACGGCCACCTTGCCGATGTTTGACCCCATCAACGCGCCAAAGGCGATGCCGATGGCGTGCAGAATGCCCGTCGAGATGACAAAGCCGACCGCATAGGCGAGCGGGTTTGCCGCGGTGGGCAGTTCGGTGCCGTGGGCATAACCGTGGAAAATGGCGAAGAAACCCACCAGAATGGCGGCTGCAACCAACGGCAAGCGGACCAAAAACAGAATTAACAAGCCCAAGACCACGCCCGACAGTGCGATGCCTGGCTCAATGAAGGGCACGGTGATACCGGCGATGCCCAGCGCCGCACCCAGCGCCATGACCAACGGAAAGACAATCGGCAAAATCCACAGGGCAGGGGCACCCAACACAGCGCCCCACAGGCCGACACCCACCATGGCGACCACGTGGTCCAAACCAAAGACAGGGTGATAAAGCCCGCTGATAAAGCCGCCTGAGACACCTTCTCCGGTGTGGGCTAGCGCTGGGCCTGCGGCCAGCAATGCCAATGCAATTGAGAACGCCGTCGCTGCAGCGCTGCGAGAAATACTCAATGACATGTCAATCTCCCATCGTCGTCATTCTGGGTGCACCCTAGACGATTGGACGGCGATAAAAACCCCTAATCGCATGCAAGGCAAAAACTGTCACAATCAAGCGCGCTGGTGACAATTGCCTATCGGTCAATGGCGCGCTAAGCGTTCGATATGACCAAAGCAGATGATGTTTTGCGCATTGCGATTGCGCAGTTGAACCCCACCGTTGGCGACATTGCCGGCAACATGCAAAAAGCGCGGCAGGCGCGGGCGGATGCCGCGTGCCATGGCGCTGATCTGGTGCTGTTTACGGAGCTTTTTGTGTCGGGCTATCCGCCGGAAGATCTCGTGCTGAAACCGGCGTTCCTCGCGGCGTGTGAGCGCGCTGTCCACGACTTTGCGCTGGAAACGGCCGATGGTGGCCCCGGCGTGATTATCGGCGTGCCGCTACAACGCGACACCGGGCGGCATAACTCTGTGATGGTGCTGGACGGCGGCAAGGTGATTGCCGAACGCCACAAGGTCGATTTGCCCAACTATGGAGAATTTGACGAGAAGCGCGTGTTCACTGCCGGGCCGATGCCAGGGCCGGTGGATTTTCGCGGTGTACGCATCGGCATTCCGGTGTGCGAAGATATTTGGGGCGAGTTGGGCGTGTGCGAAACGCTGGCCGAAAGCGGCGCGGAACTGCTGCTGGTGCCCAACGGCTCGCCTTACTATCGCAACAAGATGGATGTGCGCCATCAGGTAGTGATCAAACAGGTGATCGAGAGCGACCTGCCGATGGTTTATGCCAACCAGTTGGGCGGGCAGGATGATCTGCTGTTTGACGGGGCGAGCTTTGCGTTTAACGCCGACCG
>JBAUIL010000126.1:0-5330 GCA_049682915.1 Ahrensia sp.
CCGAGCTTTTTGGCTTCCGCCTCAAACACATCAATGAACAGCTTGCCGATGGTCTTGCGCTTTTTCTCCGGGTCGACTTCACCTTCCAGCGCGTCGATGAACATGTCAGCGGCATCCACATGCACCAGCGGAATGTTGTAATTATCGCGGAACATGGTGACGACTTCTTGCGCCTCGTTTTTGCGCATCAAGCCGTGGTCGACCAAAATACAGGTCAGCTGATCGCCCACTGCCTCATGAATGAGTGCTGCGGCAACCGACGAATCCACCCCTCCCGACAAGCCGCAAATGACGCGCTTGTCGCCCACCTGCGCGCGGATCGCGTCAATCGCTTGGTCCTTGTAAGCCGCCATGGTCCAGTCGCCGGACAAACCAGCCAGCTTGACGAAATTGGCATACAGCTCTTTGCCACGTGGCGTGTGGTGCACTTCCGGGTGGAACTGCACCGCATAGAAATTGCGTGCGACATCTGCCGTTATCGCAAAGGGCGCATTAGGTGACGTGCCATAGACCGCAAAGCCCGGTGCCAGTTTTGACACATGGTCGCCATGGCTCATCCAGACCTGCTCTTTGCCTGCATCGAACCACCCATCCAGCAGCGCCAGCCTGTCTGCGGCGGGTGTCACATAGGCGCGGCCGAATTCTGCCGTGCCATGGCCACGCTCAACGGTACCGCCAAGGCAGTGCATCATGACCTGTTGGCCGTAGCACACGCCAAGGATCGGCACGCCGAGTTCAAACACCGCTGGCGGCGGCATGGGCGCGCCTTCGTCAAACACCGATGCAGGGCCACCGGAGAAAATGACCGCCTTTGGCTCAAGGCTTTTGAGCATCGCATCATCCACCGTTTGGAACGGATGGATTTCACAATAGACATTCAGTTCGCGCAGGCGACGCGCGATCAGTTGGGTGACTTGGCTGCCGAAATCAATGATGAGCACGGTTTCGGAATGGGTGGTGAGCGCAATATCTGACATGTATCGGCTTTACCGCCGCTTGCGCGCCGCCGCAACGCCACGCATGGCATTTTCAACCATTGTCAACACTCTCGGCGGGCAAACACTGATAGTCTTGAAAAAGCGCCTCAACTTTGGGCAGGTGAACCGCTGAAATGCAGCCGCCACGCACAAACATACGGAATTGTTCAAGCTTGGGGCACACGCGCGCTTCCGCACCCTGGCCCGCTGAACTTTGATGATGAACAGCCATTTGCTGAAGAAAATCGATTGCAAGATCGACCGTCGTGGCGCGCCCGTGCACCCAACCGGGATCACACATGATATTGGCTTGGGCGGGTGAAGCCAGAGCAAAGATAAGCGTGAGGCCAACAGCGGGCAGCCAATTAGCCATGTTTGGAGGATATATCCAAATCTTGATTGGCGTCAGCTTCCATGGTGTCGGCTTGAATAATAACCCGCTCTCCAACCTTAAGCTTTTTATAATGGGCACCAGAGCTGATTAGCTTCTGTATTTTGCTTTGTGATATTGGTCGGCTCACACCGATCAGTTTTTCAACCGCAATCGTCAGAACGCCCGTAGCAGAAGCAGATTTAACCTTACCGCGCATGACGGGCTGCTTTACCGCAACACTTTGCGGTTGCTTGTCATCAGAGGGTGCCTCAGCCGTGCCAACAAATTCAATGCCGCTGGCGCGTGCAACATTGTCCAACGACGCGAAACGTGCCGCCGTTTTGCCTTCAACGCTCAATGTCTGATATTCTTCCAATGTCATATTACGGATCCAATCAAAGGCCGGTTATACCTCGCAACATAGCAAATTTTTCAGCCATCGCCAAAGCTTTCGTCAAAGCAGGAACCCCCTGGTGACGCTGGACACCGCCAATGGTCACAACCAACTTGTCTTCGATACGCCCGACAATAAAAAAGAAATCAAAATCTTCAATGGTTCTCGCGCGCAAGTTTCCGAAACAAATATCATCATTGGAGTAAGGAACCGCAACGAATATGCCCGCAACTTTTTCGAGGAACGCGTCCGACAACCGATTGTCCGCAATATCAAACTCGGCGACATCTGTAGTATCAATGACAGTCGAAATATTGCGATATCTGAAATTACTCATACAATTTCGCTACGTATTGCTGCCTCATTTATTATTTTACTATTTATTGCAGCGACACAGGTAACACAACAGACTTTTGATCAACCAAGCGCCGCTTCTACCGCTTTCACCGCGTCGGCCAGTTTCTCGTCGATCACGTGCAGATATTGCGTCCAGTCGGTGTAGTGCTTCAACTCCTCTGCACCATCGGAAATACCGCGCAGGCCGATCAACTCGATGTCAAACGCCATGCAGGCGCGTTTGATGGCGAAGGTTTCCATATCGACCAGATCAGCGTCGATTGCCGCGTAGCCCTCACCGGATACGATATTGGCACCGGTAGACAGGCGCTTGGCTGGCGGACCACCTTCAAGCGTCATCAAGGGCAGTGCTTCCGGCAGGTCGAGAAACGGTGTCTTGCCTTTTTCAAAGCCCAGCGGAGAGGCATCCATATCACGGTAGCTGACCGAGGCGATTTGATAGACTTCGGCCTGCTCGAGCGTCTGTGAACCGGCAGAGCCCAGCGACACCACAAGATCTGGCTTGTGGTCGATCAGCGCGCGGGTGACGGCAATTGCCGCTTCCACCGGGCCGACACCGCACATCAGCGGCTTGATCAGCGCCTGCAAATGCGGGCCATATTCAGCCGGTGCAGCCATGATATAGAGGATCGTTTTGCCACCGACTTGTTTCAGTTCTGGCTTTACCGTGTCCATCGCTGTGTTCATTTAATTCAACACCCAAAAAGCGGCATTCAGCACTGAAGCAAATGATATCCAAGCCAAATACGGCATCATCAGATAGGCAGCGGTGCGGTCCGTGTGCCACGTCAACCGGATAAACAGAATTGTCAGCAACACCATAATCGCGATGATCAGCAGCGCCAAGCCGATCAGATGCAAACCAAAAAACACCGGCGACCAGGTCAGGTTGACAGCCAATTGGCCGAACCAAACCTGCATCGCGATGCCATGATAGCGACGCTGCCATGTGCGCCAACCGGCAACGCCCACCATCGCATAGAGCGCCGTCCAGACAGGACCAAACAGCCAGTTGGGCGGTGTGAACGAGGGTTGGTTGAGATTGGCGTACCACTCACCGGGCGGTGTCAAAATGCCGGCGGTAGCGCCCAGCCCCATGGTCACGATAACGAAAAGCGCCAGCGAGACCCACCGCATGGGCGCGTTTTCGGTGGATGGTTTAGTCGATGGTTTAGACATGGGAAAAGCCGATAATTTTAAGTGTCATTTCATCAAATGGGACCGGTTATTGAAACCGTCAAGTCACGGGTTGTCGCTAAACTGCTGCGACAATCAGGAGACCTGCCCATGAAAACGCTCACCGCCCTCGCCCTCACTGTCTGCGTCGCAACCAGCGCGACTGCTGCGCCATTGGCTTTGGATGTGCCGCATAATGCATCTGTGACGAACCATGTCATTCATGTTGGCGGCGCAGAGGCAGAGGCTATCAGGGCCAAGTACAAAGCTCGCCTTGAAAACTTGAAGGCTGAAATGAAAGCCGAAATGGACGCTCTAAGAAGCAACAAGAAAGCGGAAATGCAGGCACGCAAGGCAAATAAACCCGAAAAACCGGTCAAGCCGGAAAAGCCTCAGAAACCACAACGACCACAGAAACAGAGTTAGGGGTTTAACCCTTCTGCATCACCGCAAAGAAGAAACCATCGGTGCCCGTCGACCGCGGCGTCAGCGTAATGCAGTTTAGATCGGCGCTCCAGGGCTGGGGTTTGTCAAAGCCAAACAGGTCTTGCCAGACTTCGCCTGCGCTCAGCAGTTCCCACCCCGGGTGGCGCTCACCGAAGGCGTAGACCTGCTCTTCGTTTTCGGCCGGGAAGACCGAACAGGTGATGTAGCACAAAAAGCCGCCGGGCCGCACAAAGCGGGCGGCATCATCTAAAATGGCGCTTTGCTCGGCACAGCGCTTTTCCACCGTTTCCGGTGTCAGTTTCCACTTGGCATCAGGGTGCCTGCGCCATGTGCCGGAGCCGGTGCACGGCGCGTCAATCACCACGCGGTCGAACTGGCCTTCCAGCGGCGTCAAATCATCGTCAGCGCCATGCACCTGCACATTGCGGGTGCCAGCGCGTTTCAGCCGCTCGAAAATCGGTGCGAGACGTTGTTTGTTGCTGTCATAGGCATGGACCTGGCCCTTATTGTCCATGGACGCTGACAGGGGGAGCGTTTTGCCGCCCGCACCGGCGCATAGATCAAACACTTGCTCGCCCTGTTGGGCAAAAACCAGATCGGCAACAATCTGGCTGCCCTCATCCTGTACCTCGAACCAGCCTTTTTGGAACGCCGGTTCCGCCGTGACGTTGGGCAAGCGTCCCGCGCTTTTGGGCGGCTTGATGCGAATGCCCTGGCGCGCGATTTGGGTGGGTTTAGCGCCTGTTTTTTCCAGCGCCTTGAGCACTTTTTCGCGGTCTGCTTTCAGCGTGTTGACGCGCAGATCGAGCGGCGGGCGCTCATTGAGTGCTTTGGCTTCCTCTATCCATTCCTCGTCGAAATTGGCTTCCAGCATGTCGCCCACCCATGGCAGCACATCAGCATCCACCCATGGATCGGCAAAGGTGAAGTCGCGTGTCAACGCTGCTTCGAGCTGTGCTAATGGCAATTCCGGCGCAAACTGATCATCGGCCAATTGGGCTTGAAGCTGTTCCAGCGTCATCGTCCATTGGCGGGTGACCGCGGCAAACACCAGCGCGGCTGAACTGTCATCATCCAAAAAAAAGGCGTTTGACGCCCGCTTGCGCATGACGTCATAGACCAGATTGCCAATCGCCGCACGATCACCGGAACCCGCAAAGCGATGCGCCTTGCCCCAGTCAGCCAACGACAGCGACACAGGCCGGTTATAGCGGTTGATATCGTCCAGAATTTCAATGGCTGCTGCCAGCCGTCCGCCCAAGCGCATAATCGGTGATCCCGTCAGTGAAGTGTTGGGCGGTGTTTAGGCGCGTTAAACGCACGGTGCAAGCGGTGTGAGGTAGAGATATCAGGCGCAGCCAAGGGCGCGACGTTGGTCGCGTGCATTGCCGATATTTTCTTCATGCTTGTTAATTTGATGTTGAACGTTGGTGAGATCAGCCTCAGTCCTAACTTTCTCAGTCTCGGCATTTGAAAGCCGGACCTTGGCGGCAATGACTTGCTGCCGGATCATCTGGTTAGCCGCGCCCGCCGCCAGCGTGCCAGAAGGGCCTAAACTGCGTGCGGTGCCCGGCGCGATCGATAGGTTTTCCAAACGTGCAATCTC
>JBAUIL010000127.1:0-12031 GCA_049682915.1 Ahrensia sp.
GCACACTGACGCAAATTCTGGCGGAAGTGCTCGCCGGAGCGGCATTTACACAATTGTGCCGTCCCGGCGCGCCGGTGCTGTTTGGCACTTTTGCCGCCTCAATCTCGATGCAGTCGGGCGCGCCGACCTTCGGTACGCCAGAGCCTTCGCTTGTTTCTTATGGTGCAGCGCAATTGGCGCGGCGGCTTGGCCTGCCTTACCGTACGGGCGGTTCGCTGTGCGGCTCCAAAGTGCCGGATGCACAGGCTGCCCATGAAAGCGCCAACACGATCAATATGACATTGCTGGCGGGCACCAACTTTGCCCTGCACTCAGCCGGTTGGCTGGAAGGCGGCCTGGTGTCGTCTTATGAAAAATTCATGATTGATGTGGACCAGTTGGGCATGATGCAGGCGATGGCTGCGGGTGTGGATATCTCACAAAGCGGCCAAGCCATGGATGCGATTGCCGAAGTGGGCCCCGGTAGCCATTATCTGGGTTGTGCGCACACGCAATCGAATTTCCAAACCGCTTTTTATCGCTCGACTGTCGCGGACAATAATTCCTACGAACAGTGGTTGGCCGAAGGCGAAAGCCGGGTTGAGCAACGCGCCAACAAGCTATGTCGTGCATGGCTTGAAAGCTACGAAGCGCCGCCGCTGGATGAGGAGGTCGACGCCCAATTGCTGGCCTTTATCGCTGAGAAAAAGGATTCCATGCCCGACGCCTTCACCTGAAAGGCTGCTGACGCGCCGGAGGTGAAATCGACACCGCATATGCAGCGCCTGGTGTATGGCACGCTGTGGCGCTTGGGTCGCCCACGCTGAGTGGTGTGTTTACGACATTGTGTGACGGTCGCGCGCATTTACGCACCTGCCTTGCGACCTTAGTTGGATCAAGCCGATCAGGCATGATGCGTAGGGGAGAGCGCGCATGGTTACGCAGCGAATTGGATTTGGGCCGCGGGTGCGTAAATCGCCATTCTTTGAGGCGACGCAGGCGGCGGGCGTTACGCATTTCTCGACCTACAACAAGATGTATTTTCCGCTGAGCTATGGCGACCCGATGGCCGAATATGACCGGCTGATCAATGGTGTCGCCATGTGGGACGTGGCGGTGGAGCGGCAGGTTAAAATCACAGGTCCGGACGCGCTTGATCTTGTGCGTTATCTGACGCCGCGCAATCTCGCCAACGTCAATGTCGGGCAGGGGCGCTATGTGCCGATCTGCGACCACCGCGGTGTGCTGATCAATGATCCGGTGTTGCTACCGATTTCTGACGGCGAATATTGGCTGTCAATTGCTGACAATGATTTGATTTTGTGGGCGCGCGCCATCGCCTATGAGCGCAAAATGACGGTTGAGATTTCCGAGCCGGACGTATCGCCCTTGGCGGTGCAGGGGCCGAAGGCCAAGGCGATGATGTCGGCTTTGTTTGGCGACTGGATTGGCGAACTGAAATATTTCGCTTTCCGCCACACACTGCTCGACGGCATGGACCTCTATGTCGCGCGTTCCGGCTGGAGCAAGCAGGGCGGCTATGAAATTTATCTCACCGACGGGAGCCGTGGTACGGACCTGTGGAACATCGTCGCTGAAGCAGGTGCACCATTTGATATCGGGCCGGGTGCGCCGAACTACATTGAGCGGGTGGAAAGCGGCCTGCTGTCGATGGGGGCAGACACCGACGACCAGACCAACCCCTATGAGGTTCGTCTCGACAAGCTGGTGGACGTCGACCAGGAGCAGGACTTCGTCGGTAAGCAGGCGCTGGCCGCCATCAAGGCGCGCGGTCCGGAGCGGTTGCAGTGTGGCTTCTTTGCTGACGGCGACAATTTTCCCGGACCCAACCAGCACCGTTGGCCCTTGTCGCGCGATGGAATCAATGTTGGTTTTATCAGTGCCGCGGCCTATTCGCCGCGCATCGACCGCAACATCGGCATGGGCCTTGTTCAGGCTGAATTGGCAGGCACCGATGTGGAACTGGTTGCGCAAACCGAGTATGGCGAACGGAATGTGACGATCACGAGCTTGCCTTTTTCCATCGACGCATAAATTGTAGGCGCTCAATGGTCTGCTTTGGGAGGAGGCAAAACCGTGAAAGAGCATTACAACGCATTGCCGCAATTAGCCGCTAATCATGTGGCCTTGTCGCCGATCTCGTTTCTCAAACGGGCGGAACTGGTTTACGCCAATCTTGATGCGCAACGTTATGGTTCCATCGCCCGCACTTGGTCGGAGGTGGCTGAACGCTGCCGCCGGTTTGCCTCGGGCTTGGCGTCGCTTGGGATTGGCGAAGGTGACACGGTCGCGGTGATCTGCCCGAATATCCCTGAAATGTCGGAGCTGCACTTTGGCGTGCCCTTGGCGGGCGCGGTGCTCAACACCATCAATACGCGGCTCGAAGCGGAAACGATTGCTTACATTCTAGAGCATGGCGACGCGAAAATTGTCGTTTGCGATACCGGCTATGCCGCTTTGTTGCGTGATGTTTTCAAGCTGCTCGGGCGCAGCCTGCCCGTCATCGATATTATCGATGCGCAAGGGCCCGGTGGTGAGGCCTTCGGGGAGCACAGCTATGACGATATCATTGTGGCTGGCTCCGCTGAATTCGGCTATCCGATGCCCGATGATGAATGGCGGGCCATCGCGCTCAACTACACGTCCGGCACGTCAGGCCGCCCCAAGGGGGTAGTTTACCACCACCGTGGCGCGTATTTGATGGCGCTGGGTACAGTGGCCGCGTGGAACTTGCCGGCTAATCCTGTCTATCTTTCCGTGGTGCCGATGTTTCATTGCAATGGCTGGAACCACCCGTGGATGATGGCGATTGTCGGTGCGACGATGGTGTATACGCGCGACCCGATTGCCGAAAGAATTCTCGATGCGATCAACACCCACGGTGTGACGCATTTTGGTGGCGCGCCAATTATTTTGCAAATGATGGTCGAAAGCGCTGACGCGCCTAAAGAGCCGTTTTCTCCACCGGTCAAAGCATTTACCGCAGGCGCACCACCGCCACCCGCCATATTGCAGAAGTCGGCTGCTATCGGTCTGGAGATCATGCAGGTTTATGGTCTCACAGAAACCTACGGTCACATTACCCAATGTGTATGGCGCGATGAGTGGAGCGATCTGTCGGACGCTGAAAAAGCGGAGATGCAGGCCATGCAGGGCGTGGCGTTTCCGATGGTCGAAGACATTCGGGTTGTTGACCGCGAAAAAGGCAAAGACGTGCCGCGCGATGGCGTGACCCAGGGCGAGATCGCCATTCGTGGCAACACCGTGATGATGGGCTACTACAAGGATGCCGATGCGAACCTTGCCGCGTTTGAAGGTGGCTGGTTCTGGTCCGGCGATGCGGCTGTTATGCACCCTAATGGATACGTGCAAATCCGTGACCGGCTGAAAGATGTCATCATTTCGGGCGGCGAAAACATCTCATCTGTGGAGGTGGAGGGTGTGCTCTACAAGCACCCTGACGTGCTGGCTGCCGCGGTTGTTGCCAAGCCGCATGAAAAATGGGGCGAAGTGCCGTGCGCCTTTGTGGAGCTGCGCGCCGGTGCAAGCACAACCGAGCAGGACATCATGACGTTTTCGCGTGAGCATTTGGCGGGCTTTAAAACACCCAAGGCCGTTGTGTTTGGTGAACTGCCGAAGACCTCGACCGGTAAAATTCAAAAATTCATTTTGCGTGACCGTGCGCGTCAACCTGACTGATTGTGAGAGAGCACTGTGATACCGTTGGACGAACTGCCGCTGAAAAACACCGTTCTGACCCGCGATGGCGACATTGCGATTTTGCGGCTGAACCGGGCCAGTAAGCGCAATGCGCTGGACGCCGATACGATTGAAGAGCTGATTGCGGTGTTTTCTGCGATGCCGCGCTCGGACGTCAAGGCGGTGGTGCTGACCGCCGATGGCGATCATTTCAGCGCCGGGCTCGACCTGGTGGAGCATCACGAGCAGCAACGTGACGCGGTGGACTTCATGAATATCTGCATGCGGTGGCATGAAGCGTTCAACAAAATGGAATATTCCGGCATCCCCATCATCGCGGCGCTGAAGGGCGCGGTTGTCGGCGGCGGGCTTGAACTGGCGTCATCAGCCCACATTCGCGTTGCCGACCAAAGCACCTATTTTGCGTTGCCGGAAGGGATGCGCGGCTTGTTTACTGGCGGTGGCGCGACCATCCGCGTGGCGGATCTTGTCGGCAAGGCGCGGATGATTGACATGATGCTGACCGGCCGCATCTACCGGCAGCAGGAGGCGGTTGATGTCGGGCTGTGCCAATATCTCGTGGATGGCGACAGCGAGGTGCGCGCGATTGAGCTGGCAACGCGTGCCGCACAAAATCCGAAACTGTCAAACTTCGCCATTTGTTCAACCATCAGCCATGTGCAGAACATGAGCGCGCTGGACGCGTCTTATTTCGAGGCGGTCATGGCAGGCATCGTGAACACCCAGCCGGAAGCGCAGGCGCGTTTGGCCGCTTTTGCGCAGAAGAAGGCCGAGTTGGTGAAACCCAAGGAATGATGTGAACAAACCACTGATCATCGCAGCGCCGGAACCGCGCAGCCTCGATCTGATATTCTCAGATGAGGCGCGGCGCGTGCTGCATGACGGCTACGCTATTCACAGCTGCCGTGCCGATGACGTGTCCGCCTTGCCGACCGAGATACTGGCGCGGGCGCGCTACATTATCGGCCAGCCACCGATTGATGATGACACGCTCGCCGCATTGAAAAACCTGCGATGCGTGTTCAATGTCGAAAGCAATCTGATCGACAACATGCCCTATGAAACACTGTTTCAGCACGGCATTCACGTGGTGACCACGGGCGCCGTGTTTGCGCAGCCGGTGGCGGAAATTGGCTTGGGTTTTGCGTTGGATCTTGCGCGCCAAATCAGCACGGCGGACGCGGATTTTAGTTCCGGCCATGAGCGCTGGGGCGGCGACGGCAATGGGCAGGCGCGGCTGTTGTCCGGCTCTGAAATCGGTCTGATCGGTTTTGGTGATCTGGGCCGTGCGCTGGTCAAGCTGCTCGCCGGTTTTAACGCCACAATCCGCGCGTTTGACCCCTGGCAACCGCCCTCATTATTGCGGGAGCAGGGAGTGGCACCGGTTGATTTGAGCACGGTGCTGCAGCAGTCCGACACAGTGTTTTGTGTGGCGGCAGTAACCAGCGATAATAAGGGTTTTTTGGATGCTGCCGCATTCACCTCAATGCGTCGCGGGGCGTCATTCATCCTGCTCAGCCGTGCTGATGTGGTTGACTTCGATGCGCTGATGGATGCGGTTGAAAGCGGACACATCACGGCGGCGAGTGATGTGTTTCCGCAGGAACCGTTACCGGTCGACCATCGCGTGCGGAGCATTCAGGGCTTTTTGCGTTCAGCCCATCGGGCCGGGGCGCTCGATGTCGCGTTCAAGCGGATGGGCGATATGGTGCTGGAAGATTTGGCGTTGCTGGACAAAGATCTACCGCCGCTGCGCTGCAAGCGCGCCGAGCGTGAGACCGTGCGCCGCATGCGATCCAGGCCGGTGCAGCAAAACTGACACCAAACAAAAAAGCCGGGCGCTCAGGCCCGGCTTTTGCATTCAAGCTGATTAGTCTTCCATGTCGCCACCGGCGTCTTTCCAATCGCCGATGCCGCCAATATTGGTGACGTTTTTGAAGCCCATTTCTTGCAACGTTTTGCCCGCAAGCGCGGCTTGGCCGCCTGCACCGCAAATCAAATAGATGTCGGCGTCTTTCTTCAGCACCGGCTTGTGGAATTGTTCGAGATTTTCGTCCGCTGCAAATTCCATGAAACCGCGCGCAATGCGTGTCGCGCCTTTAATGGTGCCGCTCTTGGCGATGTCGCCACTGTCACGCACGTCGATGAATACACCGCCGCCTTGCTTGTATTTGGCGATCGCATCTTCGGCAGACATGCGGGGCACGGTTTTGTTGGCTTCTTCAAGGAAGTCTTGAGCAGTTTTCATCGTCGGTCCTTTTTCAGGTTTGGATTTATATGCCGAGCGCGGCTTCGGTGCGGTCGAGTATCAGCGGGATAATCAAATCTTCTTCATCATGCAGGTGGCGGGTCAGCAGCGCGATCAACGTGTCAGCATTGTTGGCATAGTCATCGGTTGCAGAACGGGGATCAACGGACTGGTTGGAAAGAGTTTGAAGCATACGGTTGGCGGCTGCGGCATTGGCCTCCAAGGCATCGTGGATGACATGGTGGTCCGCATCCAGCAAATCAAAGCCGCGTGACAGCTTCTTTTCGGCTGCTGCAAAAACCGGGAAATAGTGGGTGTCTTCAATGTGATGGTGGCCGTTGAGCTGCTGCAGGAAAAACCGCAGGCGCGGCACAAAGAACGCCGCAAAGGCCTGCGCGTTGGCGCGCTCTTCGCGATAGTCTGACACAGCGGTCACCAATTGTCCGCCAAGGTCGCGGAACATGTCGTGGCGCTTTAGCCAGAACTGCGCCATATCGCCGAGGTTTTTATGGTTTTGCCAATCGCTGCGCGGATAGCGCGAGAGCAGGAAGGTGAGATCGTCGGGCAGCGCGTTGCGCTTGCCCAATGCTGTATCCGCAATTGGCTGTGACATGGTCAGATGCTTCTTTCGCGTTGTGGCATCGGGCTATCTTGCCCTTGTTATCTATGCGCGGCTGGGGCAGCTTCAAGCAGAATATGGGAGGAGCTATCATGAAAACGCGCGCCGCTGTTGCCTTTGAAGCAGGCAAACCACTGGAAGTTGTCGAAGTGGACCTGGAAGGGCCAAAGGCGGGTGAAGTGCTGGTTGAGATCAAGGCGACCGGCATTTGCCACACCGATGAATTCACGCTTTCCGGTGCTGATCCGGAAGGCGCGTTCCCAGCGATTTTGGGCCATGAGGGCGCGGGCGTGGTGGTGGAAGTCGGCGCGGGCGTGACAGGGCTGGAGGTGGGTGACCATGTTATCCCGCTTTACACACCCGAATGCCGCGAGTGCGACTATTGCCTGAACCCAAAAACCAATCTGTGTCAGAAAATCCGTTCTACCCAAGGCCAAGGCGTGATGCCGGATGGCACCAGCCGGTTTTCCTACAAGGGTCAGAAAATGCTGCACTATATGGGTTGTTCGACGTTTTCTAACTATACAGTGCTGCCGGAAATTTCGCTCGCCAAAGTGCGCAAGGACGCGCCGTTTGACAAGATTTGCTATATCGGCTGTGGCGTCACCACCGGCATTGGCGCGGTGATGTTTACCGCCAAGGCGGAGCCAAATTGCACAGCCGTTGTGTTTGGCCTCGGCGGCATCGGCCTTAACGTCATTCAGGGTTTGCGGATGATTGGCGCGCGCCAGATTGTCGGTGTGGATACCAACCCCGCCAAAGAAGTGATGGCGCGGCAGTTTGGCATGACGGACTTTGTCAATCCAAGCGAGATCAAAGGCGATTTGACCGGCCATCTGGTCGAGTTGACCGGTGGCGGTGCGGACTACTCGTTTGAATGCATCGGCAATGTCAATGTCATGCGCACCGCGCTGGAGTGCTGCCACAAAGGGTGGGGCACATCCGTGATCATCGGTGTGGCGCCGGCTGGCGCGGAAATCTCAACGCGCCCGTTCCAACTGGTCACGGGCCGCAACTGGCGCGGTTCTGCTTTCGGCGGGGCGCGCGGCCGCACGGACGTGCCCAAGATCGTCGATATGTATATGGAGGGCCGCATCGACATCGATAGCCTGATCACCCACACCATGCCGCTGGATGATATCAATAAAGGCTTTGACCTGATGCATGCCGGTGAGAGTATTCGCAGCGTGGTGCTGTACTAATGACGATAGAAACCGTTAAATCCCACAAATCCTTCGGCGGCACGCTTGATGTGTATGATCACGAAAGCCACGCCAACAATTGCACGATGCGGTTTGCGGTTTATACGCCACCGCAGGCGGTAGACGGACCGGTGCCGGTGTTGTGGTATTTGTCGGGGCTGACGTGTACGTGGCAGAACGTCAACGAGAAGTCCGGCATTCAGCGCTATGCGGCAGAGCAGGGGTTGATGGTGGTCTTTCCCGACACCTCTCCGCGCGGTGATGATGTGGCCAATGATGAAGCTTATGATTTGGGCCAGGGCGCAGGGTTTTACGTCAACGCCACGCAGGAGCCGTGGGCAAAGCATTTTCAGATGGAAGAGTACATCGTCAACGAGTTGTGCGCGGTGGTGGCTGACAACATCCACATGGCGGATATGGAACGCCAGGGCATTACGGGGCATTCGATGGGCGGGCACGGTGCGCTGACGCTGCACTTCAAGCACCCTGAGCGCTATAAGTCCGTGTCGGCCTTTGCGCCCATCGTCAACCCGGCGACCACGCCATGGGGCACCAAGTGTCTCGGCGCTTATCTGGGGCAAGACCAAACCGCATGGCTGGACCATGACGCGTGCGAACTAGTGAAGCGCCAGCCGACGGACGCACATATTCTCGTCGATGTGGGGTCCAGCGATGAATGGGAAGACCCGTATTTGATGTCGGCGCGCTTTGCCGAAGCGTGTGAAACGGCGGGGCAAAAACTGACGCATCGGGTGCAGCCGGGCTATGACCACAGCTACTATTTTGTCGGCTCGTTTCTGGGCGATCACCTGGCGCATCATGCGTCCATTTTGAAAGGTTAGACAATGCGCGGTTTTCTGCTCAGCTTGGCCTTTTCGTCGTTGGCGGTGGCGCACTCATTCGCGCAGGATTTCACGTCCCGTGACTGGTCACTGGGTTGTAATGATCAGGACTATTGCATCGCGCGCGCCGATGGCACCGACGGTATGGAACTCAAGATCGAGCGCCCTGTCGATGCGGGCGCGCCGCTGTTTGTGAGTGTGCGGATTGACCCCGATACACCGCTCGCCGAGGGGATGCAGGTTGAGATTGAGGTGCTTGGTCAGGCCGGTGCGGACAGCAAAACCATTGACCGCATCTATACCGGCAATGAGATGACCTTTGGCGGCGCGCCTGACCGCGCGTTGATCCATGCGCTGCGTCTTGGCAATAAGGCGCAGGTCACCGTGCGGTTTGGCGGCGACATCGGCACCCGCATTTACGATGTGCCGCTGGCCGGTGTGACAAGCGTGCTGGCTGAAATGGACCGGGCACAAAGGCGCGACGACCGTGATGACGCCATTGTGCTGATCGGTGGCACACCATCAGGGGTGAGTGTAGCATCTGAGACCACGGCCGTGTCCGCGCCTGAGCCGGAACCAGCACCGCCACCGCCACCTGTATCCGCACCTGAAGCGGCCAATTTTGGCCCTGCAAAATATGCCGATATTCTGTATGCGGAAGCAGACCTACCCGAAGCGGTGTTGATGACGGGGTATCGCGTTTTTGATTGCGATTTTCCGTTTGTGCTCGATGCCTATGGTGCGCAGGTTTACGGTGTCACCGACAGTTTGGAATTGTGGATGGTGCCGTGCAATCCCGCCGATGTGAATGTGGATTTCTACATCTCACTGCACACTGACGGCGACACTGAATTCTACGAGTTCAAAGAAAATCCGACGTCCGGCACTATGGTTGGCCTGGTGACCAATCCACGCTGGGACAATGAAAAACGGCAACTCTCGGTGTGGTCTGTCTACAGCCCCGACAGCGACTGCGGCAGCTTCGCCACCTATCAGTATGTCACAGAAGACGATGCGTTCGACCTCATTGCCTTCCGGGAGAAAAACAATTGCGACGGTGCGCCGACCATTCCTGAGGATTACCCGCTCACTTGGTCTGCGAATTAAAGAAATTCGGGTTTAGATTGGATCACCAACAGCACCAGCAAACGCGTTTGAGCGCAGCGAAAGGCAGCGATTGCTGTTTCAACCGAAACCGGAAAAGTTCTAACCGCGGCGTCGGCTACCGCGGCGCTCGCGCTTTGGTTCGCTGCCAGCAACGGCGGCAGCACTGTTGACCATCGGGCCGATGCGTTCGCAAATCATCTCGCGGGTTGGCGCTGATGCTTTCTGATGTGTGTCGAGCGCATGGCGCATGGCGCGCAAGTGGTCGCACGATGTGCCGCAACAGCCGCCGATGATGGTCGCACCGGCATCGACTGCCAAGCGCACATAGTCGGCCATCAGATCCGGTGTGCCGGAGTAGACGATGTTTTCGCCCTGAAACTGCGGAATGCCGCAATTGCCCTTGACGATGATTTGCGCATCCGGAGCGCCCTCACGCATGTCGAGCAGGGATGACAGAATGTCAGACGCGCCGACGCCGCAATTGGCACCGACTGCCGTGGGGGCTTGGCTCATTGGCGCAAACACACCTGCAATTTCCTTCGGGTGCAGGCCCATCATGGATTTGCCAGCCGTGTCGAACGATGCGGTGCAGGTGTAGGGCATGGCTTCAGCGATGGCTGCTTCAGCGGCGGCGCGCATTTCGTCGGGCGCGCTCATTGTCTCGATCCAGATCACATCGACGCCGCCTGCCTTCAAGCCAGCAATTTGCTCACGGAATGAGGCGACCGCCTGCTCATAGGTCAGTTCGCCCAAGGGCACCAGCAAATCACCGGTGGGGCCAACTGAGCCTGCAACGATGACTGTGCGCGGCGCTTTGTCGGCGACTGCGCGCGCAATGTCACCGGCGGCTTTGTTCAGCTCATGCACACGGTCTTGGGCGTGGTGCAGTTTGAGGCGATTGCGGGTGCCACCAAATGAGTTGGTGAGGATGATGTCTGAACCCGCATCAACGAAGTCCTGATGCAGCTTGGTGATTTTTTCGGGCGCATCGGTGTTCCACAATTCCGGCGCATCACCGGACTCAAGCCCCATGGCAAACAAATTGGTGCCGGTTGCGCCATCGGCCAGCAGTACGCCCTTTTCGGCAATCAAATCGTTGAGTGGGTTCGCGGCAGGCATCGGTCTCTCCAACTGGTTTTCTATATAACGATATAAACAAGTGTTTATGTCTATTCAACGTGGTTTTCTCAATTACACTGCCGCATCCGCTATCGACAAACTGGTTTTGGCTGACATGCCCATGGGCAGGCATTGAAACGTAGAAACGGGGCTGACAACATGAACCATCGCAATACCCATGCATCGCTGATGGATGATGTATATGCCTCACAGCGCCATATTTACGATGTGACCCGCAAATATTATTTGCTCGGACGTGACCAGGCGCTGCGCGATCTGAAGCCGCAACCCGGTCAAACAGTGCTAGAGATTGGCTGCGGCACGGGCCGTAATCTTGCGCTGGCCTCTAAGATATATCCCCATGCGCGGCTGTTTGGTCTCGATATTTCGGAGGAGATGCTGAAAAGCGCGCGAGCCCAACTGCAAAAGTCGAACGCGACGCGCACGATAGTTCTGCAACAGGCAGACGCATCTGACTTTGAACCAATGCCGCTGTTTGGTGTGCAAGGCTTTGATCGTATTTTGATCTCTTACGCGGTTTCAATGATGCCCACTTGGCGTGAAGCAGTGTTGCAGGCGGCACAGTGCCTCAATCGAGCAGGGGAACTGCATGTTGTCGACTTCGGCCAGCAAGCGGGCCTGCCTGCTTGGTTTGGCACTGGGTTGCGCGCTTGGCTTGCCAAATTTCATGTTGAACCGCGTGCGGACCTTGAAGCTGTTTTGAATGATGCCGCGTCAATTGTCTGCGGCACTGTCCACATGCGGCGTCGTTATCGTGATTATGCCCGGCACGGGGTGTTACGCCGTACGGACGTTACGTAAGCTATTGAGCTTTGCACCAGATATGCCGATTTTGCTTTTCAGCACTGTTTTTTGCGGTTACGTCTTGGGTGACTTTGGGAGGAGTTATGAGCACAGCAAACCGTCCGTGGACGTCTTTTTACGGTCCGTCCGTTCGCCCTGTTATTGAAAAAGCCGACTACCGGACGATTGGCGACATGGCCAGCTCCGTCGCTAATCTGTACGGAAAGCAACCCGCTTTTACTGCCTGCTTGCCCAATGGCATGAATGGCACGTTGACCTTCGCGCAGGTCGACGAGATGTCGGATGCGTTGGCGGTCTATCTGCGTGAGACTGCGGGATTGGTGAAAGGTGACCGTGTCGCGGTGCAGGT
>JBAUIL010000128.1:0-15292 GCA_049682915.1 Ahrensia sp.
TGTGCTATGCGGTGGCGGGCCTGATCATCCGCCGCATTGAGCTGGATGCCTCGTCGCTAGCTGTGCTGGCGCTGACCATCGGCTCATTCATCCTCGTGCCGACGGCATTTGTGTTCAGCGGCGCGCCGTCTTTCGCGCTGACAAATCAAGCCTTGGCAGCCTTGGTTTGGCTTGGCGTTGTGCCCACCGGCATCGCCTATATCTTGCGGTTCTATCTCATCCGTAGCGTCGGCTACACAACCTTCGCGCTATCCATCAACATGATCCCCGTCTTCGGCATTTTTCTGGGATTTTTGATTTTGGGAGAAGCCCTGCGCCCGCAGGTTTTGATTGCTCTGGTGCTGGTGATCGCCGGGCTTTTTGCAGCCCGCATGAAGCCGCGTGAGCCAAAGCCCGAGGCAGCAGAGTGACGACCACCCCCGTGCAGCGATACCATTGGCTTGATGTCGCGCGCGGCATCGCATTGGTTGCGATGGCGATCTACCACTTTTGCTGGAACCTCGAACTATTCAGCTATCTGGAACCCGGCAGCGCCGGCAGTGGCGGGCTCAAGTTGTTTGCCCGCACAATCGCCAGTTCGTTTCTCATTCTGGTCGGTATTTCGCTGACCTTGGCGCACACAAATGGTATCCGTTGGCAAGCTTTTTGGGCGCGCTGGCTCAAGGTTGCCGGCGCTGCATTGATCATCACCATCGCGACCTACTTCGCGACGCCCGGCGCCTATATCTATTTCGGTATTCTGCACCATATCGCGCTGGCAAGTCTGCTCGGTCTGGCGTTCATTCGCGCGCGATGGTGGGTGCTGGCACTGGCGGCATTGGGCGTTTTTGCCCTCAACACCACCGTGTCCCTGCCCGCGTTTGACACACGGCTGCTGGCATGGACCGGCCTATATGCGGTGCCACCGCGCTCAAACGACTTTGTGCCTCTGATGCCATGGTTTGCCGCAGTGCTGATCGGCATGATGGCGGGCCGCGTGATCCAAGCCAAAGGCTCAGCGTTGGGCGACATCAACCCCAAAGGCAGCCTGCGCCCGCTTAACGTTATCGGGCGGCACAGCCTGTTGTTTTATCTCGCCCACCAACCGGTGTTGATCGCCTTCGTCTATCTGATGTCACTGGTGGTGCCCGCGCCCAGCCAGACGGGCAATGTCGCCGCGCAGGTTTTCAGTGCATGCATCACCACATGTGGGCAAACCAATGACGGCGCGTTTTGCGCGCGCTACTGCGATTGTGCAGTCACCGCGATGACCGAGCGCCAGATTTTGACTGTGACCGACGAAAACCAATCGCGCATTGATGACGAGATGGCTATCGTCACCCAGCAATGCGCACGCACGGCACAGGAGCCACCACTGCAATGACGGACCGAACATCTGCCCCGAACACCATTCCATGGCCACCGCTGATTCTTGTAAGCGCTCTTGTCGGCTCGTGGCTGGTGGCGCAAATTTTGCCCGTGCAACTGCCAGCCGCGTTGGTGCCACTGGGCATATTATTGATGATTGCCGCGCTCGGCGTGGATGTCGTTGCAATGTTGACCATGCGGCGGGCCAGAACCACAATTCTACCGCACCGTGGCAGCCAAAATCTGATCACACACGGCATTTTCAGCATCAGCCGAAACCCAATTTATGTCGCCAATGTCGTCATCATTGTTGGCTACGCCCTGTCCAGCAGCAGCATTTGGCCACTTCTCGCAGCACCGATTGCCGCCTTTGCGATGCAAAAGCTGGCCATTGAACGCGAGGAAGCCCATCTCAGCGCCAATTTTCCAAACGAATTTGCCGCCTATCGCAAAAAGACGCGGCGCTGGCTGTAAACCTCAGGACGAAACGCGCAGCTCTGCCATGCGGCTCAGGCAGGTTTCTTCCACCTGATCGAGCTCAGCCAGAGTTTCTTCGATATCTTTGCGCTTTTGGCGAAGCTCGGCGCGGCGCTCCTCCACTTTACCGATAATTTTACGCAACTGGCCAACTTCGCCCGGTTCGGCTTTATACATGGAAATAATGTCGCGAATCTCAGCAATCGAAAAGCCAAGGCGCTTGCCGCGCAAAATCTGGCGCACAAGATGCCGGTCAGACGGGCGGAAAAGCCGTGTGCGGCCACGCCGGATCGGCGAAATAAGGCCCTCGTCCTCATAAAAACGTAACGTGCGCGTCGAAATATCGAACTCGCGCGTCAATTCGGTAATCGTATAATGCTCTTTCATGACGCCCTCAGCGACTTAACGCCGCGTCATCGCATTAAAATACGTTTACGTAAAAGTCAATTTATACGGTGGTTTATATCCCGAACCACCACGCCGCCAAGCCGAGAAACGCGAAAAAGCCGACGACATCGGTGACTGTCGTCACAAAAACGCTGGCTGCCGTAGCCGGATCAATACCGAACCGGTCCAGCAATAACGGAATCAAAATGCCTGCCAGCGCGGCACAGACCATATTGATGATCATTGCCAAGCCGATAACGACGCCAAGCGACGGGATACCGAACCAGAAAATAGCCACCAGTCCGATCAGCAATGCAAATCCCAGACCGTTCAGCATGCCCACCGTCAATTCACGGCGGATAATGCGGCCGGCATTGTAAATATCGAGATCGCGGGTCGCCAGCGCCCTCACCGTCACCGTCATGGTTTGGGTGCCCGCATTGCCACCCATGGACGCAACAATCGGCATCAACACAGCCAGCGCCACCATCTGGCTGATTGTCACATCAAACAGTCCGATGATCATCGACGCCAAAATGGCGGTGCCCAAATTGACCAACAGCCAGATAAAACGCGACTTCGCCGTAGTCAGCACATTATCGGAAATTTCCTCGTCGCCGACACCTGCCAGACGCTTCATGTCCTCGTCGGCTTCTTCATTGATGACGTCAACAATGTCATCAATGGTCAGCACGCCGACCAATCGCTCGTTTTCGTCAACAACCGCTGCAGACAGCAGATCGTATTGTTCAAAAATCTGCGCCGCCTCTTCCTGATCCATTTCGGCGGGAATGGGATGGCGGGTTTCGCGTTGAATAGTGTCTATGCGCTGATCGCGCTTGGCCCGCAGAAAGCGGTCCAGATCGACCGCACCAACCAATTTGAAGGTCGGATCGATGACAAAAATCTGCGAAAATGAATCCGGCAGATCATCTGTATCGCGCAGATAGTCAATCGTCTGTCCGACATTCCAATAGGGCGGAACAGCGACAAACTTTGACTCCATCCGGCGGCCGGCGCTCTCTTCGGGATAGTCAAGTGAGCGCCGCAGGCGAATACGTTCCGTAAACGGCAATTGCCGCAGAATGTCGGCCTGCTCTTCTTCTTCGAGATCTTCAAGAATGTAGACCGCGTCATCGGTTTCCAGTTCCGATACCGCACGCGCAATCGCCGCGCTTGGCATGTCAGCGACGATTTCAAGCCGGACCCGTTCGTCAACTTCCGTCAGCGAACTAAAGTCAAATTGATCACCCAACAGTTGAATGAACGCGCGGCGCGGCGCGGCGTCCAACGTCTCCAGCAGATCACCCAATTCTGATTCATGCAGATTGGAAACCTGAAAAATCAGCGTGTTAAGATCGCCTTCTTCGGTTGCCTTCTCAACGCGCTCCAGAAAATCGGCGCGAATAGCACCATCTTCACCATAGATGTCGGCTTCCACATCTGGTCCGGGAGCTGTTTTTACGGTTTCAGCGGTCATTCAGGCAGGCCAGTCTGGGTAAGAGTCACGTCACTGTAAGCAGACCTTACAGTCTTTTCTATGACCTAATGCAGAAATTGCATCTGTAAATGCGCCGGCCTACTCCGGCACGTTGTCTATGCCCGATGTGCCGCCTGGCCCGCATTTGCCAACCCGCAGGGCAGCCAACCAGGCGCCGCGCAACAAGCCGTGGCGCGCAATGGCCTCATAAGCATATTCGGAACAAGTCGGCAGGTGGCGGCAGCTGTGGCCGACAAAGCCCGACAAAGTGAGTTGATAAAGCCGGACAAAGCCGATACCGACCAAACGCCCCGGCGTCTTTGGCCATGGCCCGTCCCAGTTGCGGCCCTTTCCCATGATCAAGCGGCAGACTGTTGCGAGTCTATCTGGTCGAGTGCGTCAACCACCGCATCAAACACCAATAAGGTTGAGGCATGGCGCGCTTTGTAGTCTTTGACCGGCTGCAAGTAACGCATATCGGCGAAGCGACCCTCAGGCGGTTGGCCGTCCGCTTTCAGCATGGCGTAGGCCTCATCGCGCGCCGCGCGCAGCTCTTGCGGTGTTGCGCCAATAATGCCCGCCGCGACGATTGCCGCTGAAGCTTGGCCCAGCGCGCAGGCTTTTACATCCTGACCATAAGCTACGACTGCGCCGTCAGCACCGACCGACACATCAACCGTGACAGTGGAGCCGCACAGTTTTGAATGCCGCTTCGCTGTCGCCTGCGGATCATCTAGACGCGCAACCGCGCCAATATTGCCGGCAAGCTCCAGTAGTTTTGTGTTGTAGACAGCATCAATCATGCAGCGCTCCTCGCAGGCAATATAGGTGACAAAACGATGCGAGAAAAGTTTTGAATTGCGACGAAAGCGCACCATATCCCTCTTGGTCGTTGCGCCCGGCACAATGACCATGCGATAAATGTAACAACGCCGCCGCGGGAAATAACTCCAGTCGCACGCACAGGCACAGGTGGAACTCGGGAACTAAAATATGGACGCTATCGTCACAGACACATCCCTCGCCAATAATTCAATCGACGCGAACCGTCCAACGCGGGAAGAAGCGGAAGAAGCCGTCAGAACACTTCTGCGCTGGACCGGTGACGACCCGAACCGCGAAGGGCTGCTGGACACACCAAAACGTGTTGTAAAAGCCTACCAAGAACTTTTTGGCGGCTACGACAAAGATCCCGCTGATGTGCTTGGTCGCACATTTGAGGAAGTCGCGGGCTATGATGACATTGTACTGGTCAAGGACATCCAGTTTCATTCCCATTGCGAGCACCACATGGTGCCGATCATCGGCAAAGCGCACGTCGCCTATCTGCCCGATGGCAAAGTGCTGGGCCTGTCGAAAATAGCGCGCGTGGTCGATATTTTCGCCCAGCGGCTGCAGACGCAGGAAACCATGACGTCGCAGATTGCATCATCCATCGATGAAACACTCGCGCCGCGCGGCGTTGCAGTGTTGATCGAGGCTGAACATATGTGCATGGCGATGCGCGGCATCAAAAAGCAAGGCTCAACCACCTTGACGACCGCCTTCACAGGCGCCTTCAAAGATGCCTCCGAGCAGACCCGCTTTCTGACGATGATCAACGCCTGATCCCCGGCACCTTTTACAATTCTCAAACGCCGCGTTTTCAAACGCGGCGTTTTCGCTTAGAGCAACACCATGACAGACTTTCCCGCCCCCGGCACTGACAAGAAAACGTGGGATACCACCACGCAATTTACCCCGCGCTTTTCAGCAGACGGGCTGATCACTGCCATTGCGGTGGATGCGACGTCAAAACAGGTGGTGATGGTGGCCCATATGAACAGCCAATCATTGCGGCTGACGCTTGAAACGGGGCTTGCGCACTATTGGTCACGCTCGCGAAACGCCCTGTGGAAGAAGGGCGAGACCTCCGGCAATATGCAGAAAATTGTGTCGATGCGCACCGATTGTGATCAGGATGTCGTGCTGATCGAGGTGGAGACAGCCGACACCGGTGCCAATTGTCACACGGGCCGCCACTCATGCTTTTACCGGACAGTCAGCCTGGATGATAAGGGCAACGCGGTGCTGTGCTTTGATGACGAAGACACACCGCGTTTTAATCCCGATACGGTTTACAAATCGCCTTAAACGGCGGCGATATAGGCCTTAATCTGCTCAGCTTCCTGCTCGATATCAGCGATACGGCGCTTGACCACGTCACCGATGGAAATAATACCGATCAGCTTGCCGTCTCGCTCCACCGGCAAGTGGCGGAAGCGTCCTTCGGTCATGAGGGACATCAATTCGGTCACTGTCGTTGCTTCTGTGCACGTTGTGACATTCTTGGTCATCAGCGCGCTCACCGGCTCATCGAGCGCCTTGTCCGACATCCGCGCCACCGCACGCACAATGTCACGCTCTGACAAAATGCCCAAAATGGCTTGGCTTTCGTCGCTGACAACCAACGCACCCACTTTGCGCGTAGCCAGCTCTTTAGTGGCCTGTTCGATTGAATCGGTCGGTGCCAATGTGAAGACGTCGCCGCCTTTCTGTTGCAGAATGAGTTTAACTGTCATTGCTTCCTCCCACGCATTAACGCGATGATGATGCGCATCACATGGGCGTTTGACAAGCCCTGCAAACACGCGTGATCAGCGCCCGGCAACGTTCGCTCTATCAATCAGCCCGACCAGCAAATAGCCGGTCACCAAGCCACCGATATGGGCCTCCCAAGCGATGGACTGGTCACCGCTAATGCCCAGAAAACCAGCGCCGGCGAGGTAGTTGACCACCATCCACACCAGCAGGAAACCCAGCACACCCGGCGCGCGCAATGCCTGCAAAACCCCCATTCGGTCACCGGAAAAGCCGCGTTTCGGGTCAGCACGGTTAGCGCGAAAACCAAACCGGGCCGCTGCCCCCATGAACCCGGACACGGCGCCCGATGCGCCAATCAACGGCACAGGGTCACCCCAGTAGAGAATCAAATGCAGTCCCGCGGCACCAATCGCCGTAAACACCCACAGCAAAGCCGTGCGCCACGGGCCGATGCGCCACGCCAAAGGCGTGCCGAAGGCAGCCAGCCAGACCATATTGATGCCAAGATGGATCCAGTCGCCATGCAGAAATGAATAGGTGACCGGTGAAACCAAAGACGCGAAATCCGCAGCCAGAAATTGCAATTCATAGCGGATGGGAAAAAACGCGAAGTTGATCAAGATAGAGCGGTAGGTGTCGGGGTCGAAAAACCACACGCCCAAAGCGTGCACCGCAATACACAGGCCCGCAAGCACCAAGATGGAAACCGGCAGGTTGAAGATGGGCTGGCGTTGCGGTGTCGGCAGATTGGCGTCAGTTGACATGGAAAACCTTTATTCTGGTTCTCACATAGACGCTGTGCCCTCAAAGACCAGCCTGAAAAGAAAAAACCGCCTGACGTTTCCGTCAGACGGCTGGTCGAGCCCCCGCCCATCCCAAAAAGTTTTGCTGTGAAGCCAAAGGCCTCTGTGCATGTCTAATGAACTGTAAACGCTGCCATTGCAACGCTAACCATTGGTTAACCTTAACAAGTCGTGGCTGTGGGTAACCCGGCACTCTGGCCCATCACTTGCTCCGGTTGAGGTATCGTTGGAACACACGTGCAACCTGTGCCGCTTCAGCACAGCTTGCGCGCCAGAATTGGGATGCCGGGATTATGTTGCGCCACAAAAATACAAATCGTCTCTATGAGCACTGGGCACAGAAGAGATCGCACGGCCAACCTCCCAAGCGTTCGCAGATAGAGCCCTCCGCGATCGCCACAGTATTGGCTAACACCGCGCTGATTGAAAAGCAGGACACGGGCGCCTTTATTTTCAGCCTTGCAGGCAGCCGCCTTGCCTCGATATTTGGCTATGAGATCACTGGTGACCTCGCGACAGACATCTTTAGCGTCCAAGATCACCGCGTCATCAACCAAGGCTTTGATGCGGTCGCCATCGAACACGCAGCGATGATTGTCGAAACGGCAGGCTTTACCCAAAATGGACGCGTCGTTGCGTTCGAGAATGTATTTCTGCCCATCATCGACCAGCGCCCTTGCCTGTTGGCAGCCATACAAAACATGACCACGCCGGTCTGGCTTGGCAGCGAGCCGGTGCTGGCAATGGAAGTGCGCTCGCTTCGCATGATGGATCTAGACCGCGAACTGTTTGCCTTGACCAACCGGCCTGCCGCCTTGTTCCCCGTTGATCGCGCGGGACCGCGGCCCTTCACTTCCTTGGCGGCCAATCGCGGAGAAGGCCGGTTTTCAGTCATTTCCGGCCACTCCAAGGCGCCACGACAGCCGTCTTCGGCGCATTTGCACATTGTCGACGGTGGCAAAGCGTAAACTTAAGTTTCCTCACATTAGACCCAATGGCACAACCATCTGTTAACTGCTCAACAGCTAGATTGGCGTGAAAGCTAACGCCGAGATAAAAATGAGCGCTGTTCCAGACATCACATCCGTTGAAATGCTAGACAAACGCCAGTTCCAGCGTGTGCCATTGGAGGCCTACGGGCGCTACATGCTGCCGGACCGGTCTGAGCATGAATGCCGGGTTGTCGAGATGTCGCCGGGCGATGCGATTGTGCAGGGCCCGGTTAGCGCACCGCCCGGTTCGCGTATCATCATGTATATCGACAGCATCGGCCGCATCGAAGGCCAAATCGTGCGTGACCATGATCGCGGTTTTTCGGTTGTCTATAATCTGCACGACCGCAAACGTGAACGCGTCGCCGCAAAGCTGACCTGGCTTGCAAACCGCCATGAACTGAACTTGCCGGAAGACCGCCGCCATGAGCGTGTTGTTCCCCGCAATACCCACAGCGTGCTGCGCTTGGCCGACGGACGCGAATATACATGTAAAATCATCGACCTTTCCCTATCAGGTGCTGCGCTTGAAATTGGTGTGCGCCCTGCCAAAGGTACACTGGTCACGCTGGGGGCCATGCGCGCCCGCGTTGTGCGCCACTTTGATGAAGGCGTCGCGATCGAGTTTGCGTTCATTCAAAATGAAGAGACGCTCGACCAATTCATCAACAATAAAAGCCGGTAAGCGCCGCCCTAGCCGATACCGAAATTCATTCAAATTTTCGATAAATCTGGCTCAAATTTACGTCTAACTGGCGTCAAATTTGAGCCAGTTTTGATTTGAATGCCACCACCAATCTTCGCGTGGAATAAAATCTTGCATGCCATTGTGTCCCTCAACAGGGAGACGTTGGATGGCAAAAATAAAAAATAAGCAGCGCGCACTTTCGGTTCGTTTCGCCGGGTGTTTCGTCTTGGCGTCAATGTGTGTCAGTACGGTGCAGGCGCGACCGATGGAAACAACCGGTCTAACCACCCAGCCGATTGGCCACCACACCTTCTGCCAAGCGCTGCCGCAAGAGTGTCAACGTACCGGATCCGCGCAGCCGGAGCTGCTGGACCAGAAAAAATGGCGCACCATGGTGTCGCTGAACAACCGGATCAATGCGACCATCACCCCGCTGACCGATATGGAAATCTGGGGCATCAATGAGCTGTGGTCCTACCCGGAAACCGTTGGTGATTGCGAAGATTACGTGCTGCTCAAACGCCATGCGCTGATGCAGGCAGGCTTCAAGGCATCCAATCTGCTTATCACCGTTGTGCGTCAGGCTAATGGCGACGGCCATGCAGTGTTGACCGTCCGTACAACCAAAGGTGATTTCGTACTCGACAACTTGCGCGATGAAGTTCGTGCGTGGCAGGACACCGAGTACACCTACCTCAAGCGCCAATCGACCAACCACGCTGGTCGCTGGGAGAATATTGAAGACAGCAGAGCGCAACTCACCGCGTCTCGCTAAACCCATTATCCGGTCCGTCCCCGATCCCCATCCCCTGACCGGATAGAGAGGCCGGCCTTCGAAAGAAGGTCGGCCTCACCCTTTTGGTGTTCTTTATTTTTGTGCAGGTTTCAGGCCAGCCGCAAATCGCTTGGCGTTCTCGACATAATGGGCCGCCGACAGCTTTAGTCCTGCAACAGCGCTATCATCCAGCGTCCGTATGGCCCGTGCGGGCGAGCCGACAATCAAGCTGTTGTCGGGAAACTCTTTGTTTTCAGTCACTAAAGCCCCTGCACCCACAAGACAATTCTTGCCGATTTTAGCACCATTGAGCACAATCGCGCCGATGCCGATCAGCGAATTGTCGCCAATCGTGCAGCCATGCAGCATCGCACGATGGCCGATTGTGCATCCCTGCCCGATGGTCAGCGGATACCCCATATCGGTGTGCAAACAGCAATGCTCTTGAATGTTGGTGTCAGCGCCCACCAATATTTCTTCATTGTCACCGCGCAGCACACAGCCGAACCAGATACTGCAATCCTTGCTTAACGCTACCTTGCCGATCACATGGGCGTCCGCCGCCACAAAAGCCGGATCGCCATCCACATGGCGCGGTTGAACATCATCGAGTGAAAAATAACTGCCGCTTGCGCTGTCCATCTTGCTGAATCTCCCTGTGGCGTGCGCAGTGTGTCACAGCGCCAATCGCCGCTGCAAGCCACGCCAAAGCAGCAAGAGTCAGATAGACAAAATCAATCCAATGACTGTCATGCCCAAAGCGACAGACCACAGCAGTGAGATCGCCATGCCCGCGCCAAACCGGGCCAGGCTGGATGATTGTGAAACGATGTTTTCCAATGTCATCACCGGACCGGCAAAAGCAAACGCAATGCCACTGTGAAACAGGCCGTACTCATTCAGTGTTTTGCGCTCAAAACGCACCTGTGCACCCGGCAGAGCATCAAACAAAAACCACGCGGCCAAAGAGACGGCGAACCCCGTGACCGCAAATACCAACAACTCAATCATACGCTTTACCTTTGATTAACCAATCTTCAACCAAAACCAATGCAAGATCAATGCCGAACGATGTGCCCCATTATGGGACAGGGTGTGCGAATGTCAGCCAAACCGATGCAAACGCTAGCCAGCCAGCCCGACACTGAGTCGCCGCTCGCGGAAATCTCCCGGCGTACGTTCTGGATTTTTGCCATTCTGGCGTTTTTATCTTTGGCGCTTTTTGTGTTTGGCAAAACCTATGGCCAACGCATGGCGTTCGCAGGCCATGTGGATGATCCTACCCCGATTGAAGTGGTCATCGGCAATGATGTGATGTCTATTCCGATCAACATGGTGCGCCTGCCCGACGAGCGCCAAAGCGGCCTGACTGATACGATCAATCTCTATGTGCATTGGCCGACAAAACAGGGGTTCAGCGTTGAACACGCCGATGCGTTCAACAATGTTGGCGCTGGCAACGCTGAAATCGTCTTTTTGTCTTTCCGCGTCCGCGACCGCTTTTTGGAAATGAATGAGCGGTTTGAACCGGTCTACACCAAAGCCGTTGATGGTCCCCGCCGCACCATCCACGATGGTTTGAACGTGCAGGCACTCAAGCCCGCATTGGGCTATAATGACGAAATATTGGTCTGGGCGGAGGCGCGCAATTCAATCCACCCCAAATTCATCGCGCGATGTGCAAACGCAGAATTGGAAACGTTCATCGCACCGTGCGAAACCGACCTGTTCGTCGGCCGGTCGCTTGAAATGAAAGCCCGTTTTCCACAACAAATGCTGCAAAAATGGCCTACGCTAAATGGTGAATTGCGCGCTTTTGCCGCCAGTCTACAGATTACCCCGAATCGTTAAACGATCGGCCGGTCAGGGTTCCAGATCGATATCCAGAATAGACATGGACAGGTCGTAGGAGACCTCTCCTTCATCTTCGATTTTTGAAACAATGCCCAAAAACTCATCACCCGCATACAACTCAGCCGAATCGACAATCTTCGGGCGCGCTTTGACTGACAGGGTAGGATTATCCAGCGTGCGACGAAAATAGTCAGTCAGCAGCTTGAGTTCTTCTTTATTCAAACCGTGTCTCCAAAAAATAGTGTTGTGTTTCAGTGAAATCGTGGTCAGCGATAACGCTTAATGCCACTGTGTGCAATCGGCTAGCCGTTGCGTCCCAGCATTTGATCCATCGCGCGTGATGGTTCACTGCACCCGGCTTCACCGACAACTTTGGCCGGCACACCCGCAACCGTTTTGCACGGCGGCACTTCCGACAGCACAACCGAGCCAGCGGCAATCTTGGAGCAGTGCCCCACTTTGATATTGCCGAGAATGGATGAACCGGCACCAATCAGCACGCCATTGCCGATCTTGGGATGACGGTCACTGCCTTCTTTGCCGGTGCCGCCCAGCGTAACGCCATGCAGGATCGATACATCATCACCGATGACAGCTGTTTCACCCACCACCAGCCCCGTGGCGTGGTCGAGGAAAATACCTTTGCCAATCCGCGCTGCGGGGTTGATATCTGTTTGAAACAGCGCTGACGAACGGCTTTGCAAATAAAGCGCTAAATCTCGCCGCCCTTGATTGAGCAACCAATGCGCCAGGCGATGTGTCTGGATAGCGTGAAAACCCTTGAAATAGAGCAATGGCTCAAGATAGCGCACACAGGCCGGATCGCGCTCAAAAACAGCCTGCAAATCGACCCGCATGACTGTGGGCCATGTCTCATCTTCACGCAGCATCGCTTCAAAGCTTTGTCGAATGAGCGAAGCTGGTACGTCGCCATGATCCAACCGCGACGCAATGCGGTGCGATACAGCCGCTTCCAGGCTTGGCTGGTTCAGAACGCTCGAATGAAAAAAAGCACCCAACACAGGCTCTTTCTGCGCGGCATCTTCTGCTTCACGGCGCACTTCATTCCAGATCGGGTCAACACTGGTCAGCTGTGTTGCATGCTTGTGTGTGCCTGTGGATGCCATAGCCCTGCTCCGCTTTGTTGGCTTCAAAATAGGGTTATAATCGGGAAATGCCAATGGCTGCTTAAAATGCTGCCATCACAATAAGGTTAGCCTTGCCCGGCCAGAAACTCCAACGCGGCCGCCTTGAAGGTGCGGTCGCCGACAGCCTGCATGTGGTCGCGGCGTTCAATCTCAAAGGCTTGCGCATTCGGCATCAGCTTTGCCAGGCCATGAGGGTCGCCACCGATATCGTCTTTTGTGCCCACACCAATCAACGCTGGCATGGTCATCGCTGCCAATTGCGCTTCGGTGACCAGCGTGCGGCTCGACTTGATACACGCCGCCAGTGCAAACCTGTCGCTGCCGGTATCATCGGCAAACGCGCGGAACATGCGGCCACGCGGATGCGCCACCACATCCAGCGATGGCGCCAACAGCGCGTCAGCAATCGGATCCCAGTCACCCACGCCAGTCACCATTGGCATGCCCAAGCCGCCAAAGATGATCGATTGAACCTTATCGGGATGGCGCGCTGCCATGAACGCCGTAATCCGCGCGCCCATCGAATAGCCGAACACATGGGCCTGGCTGATCGCCAGATGATCCAGCAAAGCCGCTGCATCATCGGCCATTTTTTCAGGGTAATACGCATCCGCATCATGCGGCTTGTCACTGTCGCCATGGCCGCGATTGTCAATGGCGATGCAGCGATAGCCAGCCTCCAAAAACGTCTTGAACCAGCCCGGCCCCACCCAGTTGACCTGCGCGTTGGAGGCAAAGCCGTGGATCATCAAAACGGTGCCCGCAATGGGTTCGCCCTCATCGGTAAAAGCAAGGGTGAGCCCGTCATGTTGAAAATAAGCCATGGGATTTTCCGTCAATTCCTGAAAAAACGCACAATAGAGCGAAAGGCGAGTGGCATTTCGGTGTGGTTTTAAGTACCAATTGGCTGCATAAAGCGAACGCTGCTCTAGCACAATGACAACCTTGGAGAGACCGATGGCAGGCGGAACGACACCGCATTTTCAAAACAGTGCTGGCCACGCCCGCATTGAGATTGGCGTCAAAGAATTCATGTGCATCGGTGCGCACCCGCCCTACGATCACCCCCATGTGTTTCTCGACATGGGCGATGACACCGAAAAAGTCTGTCCCTATTGCTCAACGCTGTATGCATATAACCCGTCACTGTCGGCCACCGCATCGGAGCCGGACGGCGCGTTGATTAACATAGACCGTTCCGCCGCCTGACACGCCATGAGCCTGCACAGTGATATTGTTGTGGCTGGCGCGGGCATCGCCGGTCTTACAGCGGCGTTGGCATTGGCTCACCATAAAATGCCGGTCACGATTGTCGAGGCCTTCGCGCGCCCCACTGAAATCGGCGCAGGCATTCAGGTGCCGCCCAACGCCTGCCATGTGCTTGCGCAACTGGGCGTGCTAACGGACGTTAAAACGCGTGCCACCAAACCAAGCGCCATACGGCTGGGCGATGCGCCAAGTGGCAGTATCCTGCTCTCTATGCCGGTGAATGAAAAACACACGCCCTACACGCCGTTCCTGACAATCCACCGCGCAGCGCTTCACCAAACGCTTTACCGCGCGGCACTGGCGCATCCCGACATCGACATCATTACCGGCCATCGCATTGCGCGCGTCCAAACCAGCCCAAAGGCCGTCACCCTGACCGCTGAAACGAGCGACGGCACAGCGCAGTTGTCCGCACGCGTGCTGATCGGTGCCGATGGCGTGTGGTCGCGCTGCCGCCGCGCGATCAAAGGTGCCGCTGAGGCAAAACCCACCGGCCGCATCGCCCTGCGCGCGGTAGTGCCTGCCCATGCGAACGCGGCGGAGGACCCCACAATCACAGCCTGGATGGCCGAGCGCGCGCACCTGGTGTGCTATCCCGTGCGCAACAAAGACACGCAGAATATTGTCGCAATCGCCGATGGCACCGCCGCCAAACACATTTGGGACAGCCAAGCAGACCATAAAACGCTGGCGCTTCTGGCCGACCAGTTTACCCCATGCGGCTACCGCAAAGTGATCAAGAACAGCCAGTGGACAGTGTGGCCGCTGGCACAGGTGACACCGGATGCACCATGGCACGATGATGGCCATATCGTGCTGATCGGCGATGCAGCGCACGCCACCGAACCCTTTGCAGCACAAGGCGCAGCGATGGCTATTGAAGACGCCTTCGTGCTCGCCCGCTGCATGGCAGAGCACGCAGCAGACACAAGGGCAGCCTTTAACACGTACCGTTCGCAGCGCCATGCGCGTGTGGCAAAGATGGCCAAGCGCACCGCCTTCAACCGGCGGGTCTACCACATGGGCGGGCTGAGCCGGTTGGCTCGAAACACGGCCATGACCCTGCGCGACCCAACGTCCTTTTTGGCCGATCTGGACTGGCTCTACACCTACAAAGCCTAGCGCCACCCTCACCTCAAAAATCAAACACAAAAAAGCCGGAGCAATGCCCCGGCTTTTTCGCTTACCCTTTCCGGAGCGCTTACTCAGCCGCTTCGAACTGGTTCATCGTGTTGTGTTTGCCGCCCGCTTTCAGGGCCGCTTCACCGGCGAAGTACTCTTTATGATCGTCACCCATGTCCGAACCGGCCATGTTCTGGTGCTTCACGCAGGCAATGCCCTGGTGAATTTCTTCACGTTGAACCTGCTTGACGTAACCCAACATGCCCTCTTCACCGAAGTAGCGCTTGGCGAGATTGTCAGTCGACAATGCCGCAGTGTGGTATGTCGGCAGTGTGATGAGATGGTGGAAGATGCCCGCTTCGCGCGC
>JBAUIL010000129.1:0-6235 GCA_049682915.1 Ahrensia sp.
ACCTTGTCGGCGAGCATCGCTTCGGATGTCGTCAGCGGGTTGGTGTTGGGCATTTCAAACACGGTTGTGACGCCGCCCAGCACAGCCGCGCGGGAGCCTGTTTCAAGGTCTTCCTTGTGCTCGAGGCCTGGCTCACGGAAATGCACCTGGCTGTCGACCACGCCGGGCAGGATGTGCAGGCCCGTACAATCGATCACCTCACCTGCCTGCGACGCCTCGATTTTGCCGATATAGGCGATGCGTCCATCGGTGACGCCGATGTCAGTCTCCACACGTCCATCGTGGTTGACCACCGTGCCATTTTTGAAAACCGTATCGAATGTCATCATGATCGCTTGCACCTGTCTTGTCGTTGGCTGACACTGGGCTTACGTAGCTTACAAGACCAATGCAAGACCAAGCGAAGGAAACGGTTTCATGCCGCTGTGCGCCCTGCCCGACAGAACCGTCATTGCCGTCAGCGGCGCGGATGCTTCGCACTTTCTGCAGAACCTTGTGACCGCCAATCTTGAAACGCTGGAGCCTGGCATCGTCTCTGCCTGCGCGCTGCTGTCGCCGCAGGGCAAGGTGATGTTTGATTTTCTGATCTCCAAACAGGCTGAAAACCGGTTTTGGCTCGAACTGCGCAGCGATCTGGCGTCCGATTTTATCAAGCGCCTGACGCTCTACAAGCTACGCGCTGCGGTAGAAATTACGGTTGAAGAACAAGTATTTGTCGCCGCATCCTGGTATGTTGATTCGACTGCTTCAGAGATTGATTCATATGTGGATCGCCGCTTTGGCGATGCTGGTGTCTTGCGACATTACACGGATCAACAACTGCAAGGCGATCGCGACTATGACGCGTTGCGTGTCGCCCATGGCGTTGTGGAAAGCGGGGCTGACTTTGCGCTGGGCGAAGTGTTTGGCCATGATATTTCGCTGGACCAGAATGGCGGCGTTGACTTTCGCAAGGGCTGCTATGTCGGCCAGGAAGTTGTCAGCCGCATGCACCATCGCAAGACCGCACGGCGGCGCGTGGTGATTGTGGAGGGTAACGCGCTGGCACCTGAAGCAACTATTATGGCTGACGGAAAACCTGCGGGCACAATGGGCACGGTGGCCGACACCAAAGGGCTCGCCATTGTGCGCCTGGACCGTGTGAAAGAGGCCTTGGATGCGGATGCGCCGGTGACTGTCGACAACCAAGCCGTTCAGGTGATGCTACCGCCAAAGGTCAGCTACGACTGGCCAAGCACGGAGACCAACGATGCCTGATCGTGGTTCCGCGCCGCCGCGTGCATGGCAGCGCATGCTGTCGGGTCGTCGGCTGGATTTGCTCGACCCCTCGCCGCTCGATATCGAGATTGAAGACATCGCCCATGGCTTGGCGCGGGTGGCGCGTTGGAACGGGCAAACCCATGGCGATCATGCGTTCAGTGTGGCGCAGCACAGCCTGCTGGTGGAACAAATCCTGGGGCTTTTGAAGCCGGAAATCACGCCCAAGCAAAGGCTGGCCACCCTGCTGCATGACGGGCCGGAATATGTCATCGGCGACATGATCTCGCCATTCAAGCGGGTGATGGGCGGTGATTATTCAGCCATTGAGGACCGCTTGCAGGCGGCCATTCATTTGCGGTTTCAACTGCCTGCGCAGCTGAGCGTGGCAGATAAAAAGCTGATCAAGCGCGCTGACATGGTGGCCGCATTTTTTGAGGCAACGCGGCTTGCCGGATTTTCGGAAGCCGAGGCACGTACTTTCTTCGGCAAGCCTGACGGCATTGAGGAGGACATGTTGCCGCTTTCGCCGTGGCCTGCCGCCAAAGCGCAAGAAGCATTCACCCACCGTTTTGACACCTTATTTTCGGCATTTTCATCATGAGCCAGATTGTCGTCTGCCCGCTATCGGCCTTGGAGAAAACCGTCGCAGCCTACCAAGCCAGCCATGTGTTGACGCTGATCAGCGAGGACATGCCGGTGCCTACGCCAGAGGGAATATCCGGCGACAACCATTTGACACTGCACTTTAATGATGTCGCCGTGGCCGCGCCGGGCTTGCGCTTGGCTGGCAAAGGCGATGTCGACCGCATGATCGCCTTCATCAAGGACTGGGACCAATCAGCACCGTTGGTCATCCATTGCTGGATGGGGGTATCGCGTTCAACGGCGGGTGCCATGACAGCGCTCGCCGCGTTGCAGCCGGACCGCCCCGCGATGGAGATTGCTTCGGAACTGCGCTTTGCAGCGCCGTTCGCCTCGCCAAACCCGCGCATTATCGCCTTGGCAGACAAAGCGCTCGGCAGAAACGACACGATGATTTTGGCAGCTGATGCCATCGGCATCGGCGCGGATTGTTTCGAAGGCAGCCCTTTCGCGCTGGAGGTTTAAGCGGATTTGGCGTTAGCCCATTGCGCAAAGCGCTTGGCGTAGATTTCCTGCCGGTCGGGGCGCACATTGCATTTGTCTATATCGCCTGCGGACCAATCATAGACTTTGCGGTCCATGATCGCGTGCCAAAGCGGCGGAATGGCAGCCAATACGAAGGAGCCCGGATAGCCAGAGGGCAAATGCGGCAATTCGTCGAAATTGCGCAACGACTGATAAGGCCGTTGCGGGTTGGAATGATGGTCCGAATGGCGCTGCAAGTGGAACAGAAACAGGTTCGACACGATGTGGTTTGTGTTCCATGAGTGGTGCGGTTGGCATGCCTCATAGCGGCCATTTTCCTTGCGCTCACGCTTCAAGCCGTAGTGCTCCACATAGTTTGCCTGTGTCAGTTGCAGCCAGGCAACCGCGTGGTGCAGCAGCAAAAATGGCAGGACAACCCAACCGCCAATGGCAACCAGCAACAGGGCAACAAACACGGTGATGGCATAGCCCTGCAACAGGTCGTTGCGCCAATGCAAAGCCGGCAGGCCCTTCTTGGCAAGGCGCGCGCGCTCCAACTGCCAGCCATGCACCAGCACATGGGGAATTTCGCGCGCTGCAAAGGTGTAAATCGTGTCGCCCATCCGTGCGGATGCCGCATCTTCGGGCGTTGCAACCAGCAAATGGTGGCCGCGATTGTGCTCGATGCAAAAATGCGCATAACCGCACAGCGCGTTGATCAGCTTGGCCGCCCACTGGTCTGCCTTGCCCTGCTTGTGGCCCAACTCATGGCTGACCGTCAGGCCGGAACCGGTGGCCACACCGGTCGCCACAACCAAAAGAACGACCGCCCAGACAGGCATGGATACTGTCAACAAAACACCGGCGACGATGATGGCATTCAGCCACAAGGTCACTGCTGCCACAAACAAGAGCCGCCGATAATATGGGTCTTCCGCCATTTGCTCGACGATCTCTTCAGGCGGGTTGGTCAGGTCTTCACCCACCAGCATGTCCAGCACCGGAATAAAGATGAAATAGAAAGCGAGTGCGCCAACAGAAAACAGCGGATTACCCGTCAGCATAAGCGCCAAAGCGGAAAACGCCGGAAATAATGGCGTCATCGTCGACAACACCCACCAATGGCGTTTGGTATCACGATAGCGAATTTCACCGCCGTCGCGGCTGGCTGCAACAAAGATCATGGCACTCTCCTCCACGTCGATATTGCTTGAAAAACAGATTCAAGTCAAAGGAAGCAAACCATTGAAAAATCGTAACTAATAGGCGTTATGCGCGGCGCTTAAATTTTGATATCCAAGCCGATATCCAGCGTCGGGGCAGCCATGGTGATTTTTGATGTCGAGATGTAATCGACGCCGGTCTCGGCAATCGCCTTGATTGTATCAATGTTCACATTACCCGAGGCTTCCAGCTTGACCGGCTGGTCACCGCGAATTTCAATCGCCTCACGCAACTGGGCGTTGCTCATATTGTCCAGCAGTACGACATCGGGGGAAGCTGTGAGTGCCTCGCGCAATTGGTCCAGCGTGTCGACCTCGATCTCCACTTTGACCAGATGACCTACATAGGCGCGCGCGTTTTTGACCGCGGCGGCAACGCCACCAGCGACCGCAATATGATTGTCTTTGATCAGCACCGCATCATCCAACCCGAACCGGTGGTTGGAACCACCGCCGCAGCGCACGGCATATTTTTCAAACGTGCGGTGGCCGGGTATGGTTTTGCGGGTGCAGCAGACTTTCGCGTCCGTATGCGCAATCTGTTCTGCAAAACGCGCGGTGTAGCTGGCAATGCCGCACATATGCATCAGGTAGTTGAGCGCCACACGCTCGGCTGACAAAATGGCACGCGCGGTGCCGGATATTTCGGCCAGCACATCGCCGGGCGCAACCGCGTCTCCGTCTTTGACCTTCGCCGTGAAAGTAAGCGAAGGATCCATGGCTTTGAAGGCCGCTTCGGCCAACGCAAGACCGGCAACAACACCGTGCTCGCGGGTCGCCATCACTGCCGTGGCGGTTGCATCAGCGGCAATGGTGGCTTGGGTTGTGATATCGCCCGCGCGACCGAGATCTTCGCGCAGCGCAGCGCGCACTGCGTCTTCCACCATGATCGGCGATAGGTTGGGCGGCAGCGGCGTTGGGTTGGCTTTGGTCATTTCAACAACTCCGGTATGATAGCTTCGGCCTGCTCCAGCGTCAGCAGCGTGCGGCGCTTCCAGTTGGGGTCTTCATCGGGATAGTCTGTGCGGGCATGGCCACCCCGGCTTTCGGGCCGGTTGAGCGCGGATACGGCAATCAGCTTGGCGGTTGCCAGCACATTGTCAAAGCGCGCCGAATGGCTTTCGGCTTCGAAATCACAAATCGCTTTGAGGGCTAGTTTCATGCCGGCTTGATGGCGCAGCACCCCCAGATTAGCACTCATGATGGCACGCAGCGCGGTCATGTTGGGGTGGTCGATGTTGAGCGGATGCTCGTCGGTTTCCACCGAACCGGCCTTCCAATCATCAGGCGCGATGTCGACGTCACTGCCGCGCAGGGCGTCAGCAATGCGCGCGGCATAGACCACCGCTTCGAGCAAAGAGTTGGAGGCCAGCCGGTTGGCTCCATGCGCGCCGGTGGATGTGCACTCACCCGCAGCCCACAGGCCCGGCAAGGAACTGCGCCCGTCATGGTCCACCCAGATGCCGCCCATGAAATAATGCGCAGCGGGGATGACCGGGATCATGTCCTTGGCCGGATCGATGCCTTCTTCCTGGCAGTAGCCATAAACGGTGGGAAATTCGGCCGCGAAATCATGCACGGCGGTGCGACAATCGAGAAACGCGCCACGGCCCGCCTGTACCTCGGCAAAGATGCCACGCGCCACCACATCGCGCGGCGCAAGCTCCGCATCGGGATGGTGTTTGAGCATGAACCGCTCGTTGAATTGATTAAACAGCTGCGCGCCATGGCCGCGCAATGCTTCGGTGGCCAGCGGTGCCGGGTCTTTGCCGACATTGATCGCGGTGGGGTGAAACTGCACAAATTCCATATCGGCCAACCGTGCGCCTGCCCGTGCGGCCATGCCGATGCCGCCGCCACGCGCTTCATTGGGGTTTGTTGTCACTTCGTAAAGATGACCCACCCCGCCGGTCGCCATGATCGTATGCGCGCCATGCACCATTTGCAGCTCGCCCTGGCCGGCTTGGTCGCGCGCGGCAACGCCGATCACCGCACCGGCCTCGTCGGTCAGCAGATCTTCGACCACATAGCCTTCAAGCACCCGAATGTGCGGCGCGTTCTCCACCGCGGTGACCAGCGCCTGCATGATGGCACGGCCCGCCATGTCGCCCTTAACGCGGACCACACGGTTTTCCGAGTGTGCCGCCTCACGGCTGACCAACAGCTTGCCCTCAAGGTCACGGTCAAACGGCACGCCGAACGCTAGAAGATCGGCAATCCGGTCTGTCGCCTCGCCCGCCATGGCGCGCACGACTGCCTCGTCAACAATGCCGTCACCGGCGATCAGCGTGTCCTGCACGTGCTTATCAACCGTATCGCCCGGCGCGACCGCAGCCGCGATGCCCGCCTGCGCCCAAGCCGACGATGCACCCCGCCCGATGGGAGCAGATGCCAAAATGGTGACTGCCTTGGGTGCAAGTTTCAGCGCGCAAAATAGGCCAGCAAGGCCACCGCCGATGATGATGATGGGGTTGGTCAAAACTTTTGGTCCTTAGATATGCTTGCTGGCTCTGTTGAACTCATTGAGTAGCACTAGTCCGAATTTGTCCAATGTGGCACTTGCTCGTTCATTCAGCGCTGCCCCACCCTGTATCCCTCCCCACAAGGGGGAGGGAAGCCTTTGGCATTGCGATTATTCTTCTTCG
>JBAUIL010000130.1:0-5502 GCA_049682915.1 Ahrensia sp.
GCAAATGCATCACGGTAGGAATGGGTTGAAGCGCCCGTTCCGTGCAGCAGCAAGAGTTTTTCTGCCGAGGCTGGTCCGCCGCGCTGGCAATGCCACAGCAAATCGCCCGATTGCACAAAGCGGGAAAAGTCAGCGTTTGGCCAGCTGCTTTTCAGCGCGTCCCAGTCGGGCCTGTCTGCGCGGGGGCGCTGTTGGGTCATCGTGTGCCCTCCTGTTTCAGGTAGGACGAAACGATGGCGCTGACGGCGGATGAATCCACACGCGGCAGGGCGCAGTAGTCCGCGTGCATGGCCGATGCCAGTTCACGGGCCTGATCGCGCGGGCGCTTTGCGATATCGATGAAGATCGTGCGGATGCCCAGTGCCGCGGCTTGTCTGGCGATCTTGTGTGCGTCGTCACGGGCGCGGTGCCGGTCTGCCGTGCCATCCAGCGCGATGTTGCCGCGCCCGTCGGTCAGCATCACCAGCAGCGGTGACTGCCCGCGCCGCTTGGCTTTGACGGCCAGTTCAACGCCTGCACGCAGACCATCTGCCAGCGGTGTCGGCCCGCCGCCGGGCAGGCCGGTCAGCGAGCGCTTTGCGCGCACCAATGACCGCGTCGGCTCAAGCAGCACTTCCGAACGCAGGCCGCGAAATGCCACCAGTGCCACCTGATCGCGCCGCACGTAGCATTCCGCCAGCAATTGTTCGATGGCGCCCTTGGCTTCGGCCAGCCGGTCAAGCGCGGTAGAGCCGGATGCGTCAACGGCAAAGATGGCGGTGGATTCGGCAGGCTTTTTGAAGCGGATATAGCGATAGTCCGACGCGCGGATAATCGGTTGGGTCCGTGATTGGTCGAGCGCGGTCGCACGCCGCAGTTTTTGCCATGGTGCGGCGGCCCGCAATGTCGCGATCACGTTCAGGCGTGCGCCCTGATGCGGTGGGCGGTTTGAAAACCCGGCTGGCCGGCCCCGTTTTGCACCCTGAGCGAGATCGCCAGACTTGCCGTCCGTGCTGCTGGCAAGTGACCGGTTGACCCTGTTGATGACGGTGGGGAGTTCGACCTTGCCGGTTTTGACGGCGTCAACCAGCAACTCTTGCAGTGCGTCGAAATCCAGCGACGCTTTATCGGAATGTGTGTCGTTGTCCGCGTCGGCATCCGATGGCGGCTCGTTGGTCGCGTTGTCCGGTTCGGCTTGGGTTTGAGCGTCGGCTTCCGGTTCAGCCGGTTTGGCGTCGGTGGCGTCCGCCGCATCCAGGCGCAGACCGAAGGTGATGAATGCTGCCTCGGCGACATCATCAGCGTTTACCGCATCGCGATCATCTTCGGCGGCGAGCAGCGCGGCGATCTCAACGGCGGCCAGTTCCACGCGCAAAGCGCGGGTGCCGACAGCGCGGCTCATCTCAGCAATCAACACAAGCGCTTCTTCGGAGACATTGATCGCGCGTGTGGCATCGCTGTGTGACCAAGTCACTTGCGGTAGTGCCGCGCAATCGGGTGCGCGCAGGGGGCTTTCGCAGATGTCGTGCCAGGCGATGGTGTGAAGGTCGACGGTCACCGGCAAGCGGCTGGCCAGCGTTGGTGCGACGGTGTCTATGTCGCTGCTGTCTGCGGCGTCGCTTTCATCCAACGCGATCACGCAGAACGCCGCCGGGAAGTTTTGTTGCTGGTGGCCGATGTTGACCGCAACCTGTTGCTCGTCGAAGGCCGGTGACAGAAGCGCTGCTTTGGCGCGTGACAAACGGTCTGCACCATTGATGATCAGCGTGCCTTGGTCGGCTTGTGCCAGCAATCCCGGATCGATGATCGATCTGCCTGCTGTCAGTGTGGCTGTGACATCAAGGCCCCCGACGATGCGGTCCGCTGCCAGATCGGGGTTAATTGTAACAACGGGCCTGTCAGGGCCAGCCATTGCCCGGAAGGCCGCCAGCCAAGCATCACGTACAGGGCCTGCACCGGCTTTCAGGCGGACGCCGCGAAAGTGACGCATGTGACCAGACTGGACATTGAGCGCCAATAAGCGCGCGACAGTCAAAGCCTGCATCCAACGCGTATGGCCTGCTTGATCGTCTTGTAGGCGGGGTTGCGGTTCGTCAGGCATGGCCGGCCTGGTGGCCGGTGACATCATCCAGAGCGCGCTCGACGCGGGCCGATGAACCAGCTTCATCCAGCGGATCGCGTCGCAGGCGATGGCGCAGCGCCATGGGCGCAATGGAAATAATATGTTCTTTGGTAACCTCGGTTTTGCCGTCGAGCGCCGCCAAGGCGCGCGCGCAGCGCATCAAGGTCAGTTCGCCGCGCAATCCGTCGACGCCCAACCGGGTGCATAGCAATGCTGCAAACTCCAGCACCGCGTCGCTGATCTCGCAGCTGTCCAATGCAGTGCGCGCCGCGACAATTTGCTCGCGCAGCGCGGCGTCTTCATGGGCCCATTGCGCGTTGAAGGCATCGGGGTTGCGCTCGTAGGCTTCGCGACGCCGGATAACCATGACGCGCTCTTTGATGTCGTCGGGTGAGCGCACATCGACAGACAGACCGAAACGGTCCAGCAATTGCGGGCGCAGCTCGCCCTCTTCAGGGTTGCCGCTGCCAACCAAGACGAACTTTGCCGGATGGCGGACGCTCAAGCCCTCACGCTCAACAAGGTTTTGCCCCGATGCCGCAACATCAAGCAACAGGTCGACCAAATGGTCTTCCAGCAGATTAACCTCATCAATGTACAGGAAGCCGCGATGGGCTTTGGCCAGCAGGCCGGGCTCAAAAGACTTTTCACCTGCCACCAGTGCTTTTTCGAGATCAAGCGCGCCGCAAACGCGGTCTTCAGTCGCACCCAAGGGTAAATCCACGACTGGCGCTTTGATAGTTGTGACCGGCGGTTCGGACTGGCATGTTTTGCACGCGGATGCCGGCTGGCCGGGTGCGCAGTTATACAAGCAGTCCTCGCGTGTTTCGAGGTCCGGCAACAGTGCGGCCAAAGCGCGGATAGCTGTCGATTTGCCGGTGCCACGGTCGCCAAAAACGAGCACGCCACCAAGTGCCGGCTCGACCGCCGCCATGATGAGAGCTTGTTTCATTTCCTCTTGGCCAACAATGGCGGAGAAGGGAAAAGGCGCAGCCATAGAGACTCCATTGCTTGAGTGTCAATTTACATTGACACATCGGACTGTCAATTGACAAGTCAATTCGCGATGATTTGAGCCGCACATGCGCCAGCTGTTAACCGACATGTGATCGAGCGGCGCTAGAAACCACTTTCCGCCATATTTTTGAATGAATATGTTGACGAGGGATGTATAACCACTACGTACCCTCTCGAAGGGTTCAAGGGAGACTATTAATGAACAAGTTTATCGCACTCACAGCCGCAGCCACATTTGCATTGGGCGTTAACGGCTCATTTGCAGCTGACGCTGAGGCCGGTGCCACAGTTTTCAAAAAATGTGCAGCTTGCCACAATGTGGAAGAAGCCAAGAACAAAGTCGGCCCGCATCTCGTCAACGTGATCGGCCGCACACCAGGCACTTTGGAAGGCTTCAAATATTCCAATGGCATGGTTGCCTTTGGTGAAGGCAAAGTTTGGGATGAAGCGACATTGACCGAATATCTGGCAAATCCGCGCGGCGTTGTTAAGGGCACTCGCATGGCATTTGCTGGCCTCAAAAAAGAAGAAGAGCTGGCAGACGTCATCGCGTATCTGAAGACATTCAGCGAAGAAATGCCGAAAACCGAATAATATCAGGCTTTATGCTCACTTTAAAACCCGCCCATGTGGCGGGTTTTTTGTTTGGGGCATGGAAAAAAATGTTGCGATGGCTTGCCTGTTCATTTCACTTTTTTTGCTTTAGGATGTTTACCAGAAGGCATGTCGGGAGTGGCCTTCGGGGAGCAATATGAGCGCAGGTCGTGACGATTTTGATCAGGACAAAGCCCAGCGTAGCCGCGGTGCGGACAAGCAAGGCTGGGCAGACAGCGACAACAAGCGTCTCAGCAATGGTGGGAAGTCCGGCTTGTTGTCTGCGCTTGGTCCAGAGGCCGTCAATCGCCGTTTTCAAAACCGGATGCTTCGCAGCACCAGCGCTCCGATAACGCCCAATCATTCAGACCGTGATATTCTCGCTGGCCTGACGCTTGGCATTGAACAGATCTATGCGGGGCTGTTGTCCTATGATCAAGCGTTCCTTGATTTGGTCACCAAACGCTTGATGCGTGATGAAGTGCCGTTCTCTGCGTTTTACCGTCAGATTGCGGTTCCGCTGGCTGAGCTGTTGGGCGATGCGTGGAATGATGACAGCCTTTCAATGGTCGATGTTGAATTTGCCACCGGCAGGCTGTCGCTGTGGTGCGACAAATATGCATCGGAAGATCCCAGCCGCGTCAACCCATCGGGCGAAATGCGGCGCATTTTTCTGGCGCGCACGTCTGGTGAGCTGCACACGCTGGGCCTGTCGATTACAAGCAAATGTTATCACCACGCCGGTTGGCAGGTCGATGGTGGTCCTGAGGTTGAGGTGGGGCCGCGATTGTTGGCGGCCTTGCGTGATAACTACTACGATGCGGTGGGTATCAGTGTTGGCGTGTCACACCGTGCGCCCGAATGTGCGACGCTGGTCAGCCAATTGCGCCGAGCGTCCTGCAATCCAAAGCTAAAGATAATCCTTGGTGGCCCGGCTCTGGTTGCCGAGCCGCATATTTTTGACCATGTGGGTGCCGATTTCATCGCGCTGGATGCCTTGGAAGCGGTGGAAGTGAGCGATCAACTGGTGCAAGCGGCTTAGGTGCTGCGCCAAGGCTTTTCATCGCGATCAATCCACTTTATGCCGCCTGAACATTTCAGGAGGCTTTCATGCAATTTGCGACATTGAACGGCGTTACGCTGCACTATCAGGTTATCGGCGCACCGGCGGACAAGCCGCAGCTGGTTTTCATCAATTCGCTGGGCACGGACTTCCGCATCTGGCGTGATGTCATTGTACGCTTTGTCGGTGAGGCGGGCCTTGTGACGTATGACAAACGCGGCCACGGCCTTTCTGATGTGACGCCAGCGCCCTATGCGCTCAATGACCATGTGGACGATCTGATTGCGCTTCTGGACCATTTGAGCGTCAAGGGCGCTGTTCTGGTTGGGCTTTCCGTGGGCGGGTTGATCGCGCAGTCTTTGGCTTCCAAGCGTCCCGATCTCGTCTCGGCATTGGTGCTGTGTGACACAGGCATGCGCATCGGCAATGAAGCCATTTGGAACCAACGCATTGAAGCCATTCAGGCAAAAGGCATGGCAGCCATCGGCGATGCTGTGATGGAGAGGTGGTTTACACCCGCGTTCCGTCAAGAGCAGCCCGATGAAGTGACGGGCTACCGCAACATGGTCACCCGCATTCCGATGGACGGCTACACCGGAACCTGCGCAGCCATCCGTGATGCGGACCTGACAGAGATCGCCGCTACCCTGCCGCAACCAACGGCGTGCATCGTCGGTGATCAGGATGTTGCGACAACGCCCGCCCTGGTGGCTGAGATGGCGAAAAC
>JBAUIL010000131.1:0-5086 GCA_049682915.1 Ahrensia sp.
GGCGGCGCGACCAAAGAGAAAGTCACCGAAGCGTTCAAGATCATCACCTCTGACCCGAACGTCAAAGGCATCTTGGTCAACATCTTTGGCGGCATCATGCGCTGCGATGTGATCGCTGACGGTGTGATTGCAGCGGTCAACGAAGTGGGGCTGAAGGTACCGCTGGTTGTGCGTCTGGAAGGCACCAAGGTTGATGAAGGTAAAGCCATCATCAATGGCAGCGATCTGAACGTGATTGCCGCTGACGACCTTGACGATGCGGCGCAGAAAATCGTTGCGGCAGTAAAGGGCTAAAAGGTGCGCGTTCACGCATCATGGCGGGTTTCGCTTGCGCTTGGCGCTAGCGCTCTCATGAGCGCGGGCGCCCACGCGCAAACGGCACCGCAAGCCCCGGGTGCGGTGGCGGATACCGGCTCGGTCTTCGCCTTTAACCGCATTTGCTACACGCAAGTGCCGGTGATCGAGCGCATCGGATCCATGGCCGCGCAGATGGCGTGGAAGCCGCTGGACGGTGATGACCTCGATCAGTTTCGCACAGAGCGGCCTGATGAGGCGGTCTTTGGCTGGGACGCGCGTTTGGGCGAGCGGATTTTCCGTATCGGTTTAACGCAAGGCCCCGCCAGCGGCGTGCTGGCCGAGATGTTCCCTGATTTCGTCGATGGTATTGCAACGTCCTGCACCATGGTGCTCGACGGGCAGGATCCGGCCGATGAAATTTACGCGCAAACGCTGGCGTTGGCGGGCAAGGAACCGGTCTCAGCCAATGTGCCCAAGGATGGTGTGCTGACAACCACATGGGCTGGCGGCAATGACGACCTCAAAGTCTTTCTGGTGCTTCAAACCAACGCGCAAAACACCGGCAATCTTCTCAACGTCGTGGTGCTGACCCAAGCGCAATGACCCAATTTAACTGAATTTCGAACACAGCAGAAACGGACCTTTTCATGTCTATTCTCATCGACAAGAACACCAAAATTATCGTGCAGGGCCTGACCGGCAAGACCGGTACGTTCCACACCGAGCAGGCGCTGGCCTATAACGGCACGCAGATGGTAGGTGGTATCCACCCCAAAAAAGGCGGTGAAACCTGGACTGCCGGTGAAGGCGCTGGCGATAAAGCGGGCACCGAATTGCCGATTTTTGCGACTGTTGCCGAAGCGGTGAAAGCCACCAAAGCCAACGCCTCTGTGGTCTATGTGCCACCGGCAGGTGCAGGTGCGGCCATCGAGGAAGCCATTGATGCCAAAGTGCCGCTGATCATCTGCATTACCGAAGGCATTCCGGTGATGGACATGGTCAAGGTGAAGGCTAAGCTCGATAAATCCAAGTCGCGTCTGATCGGCCCGAACTGCCCCGGCGTGATGACACCGGACGAGTGCAAAATCGGCATCATGCCGGGATCAATCTTCAAGAAGGGTTCTGTGGGCATCCTGTCGCGTTCCGGCACGTTGACCTATGAAGCGGTGTTCCAAACCACCAATGAAGGCCTCGGCCAGTCGTCTGCTGTTGGTATCGGCGGCGATCCGGTTAAAGGCACCGAGTTTATCGATATTCTGGACCTGTATCTGGATGATCCCGAAACCGAGAGCATCATCATGATCGGTGAGATCGGCGGCTCTGCGGAAGAAGACGCCTGCGAATGGCTGATTGAACAGGCCAAAAAAGGCCGCTCCAAGCCAATGGTTGGCTTTATCGCCGGTGTGACCGCACCTCCCGGACGGACCATGGGCCATGCGGGCGCTGTGGTTTCCGGCGGCAAGGGTGACGCGCCATCCAAGATCAAGGCGATGGAAGCAGCGGGCATCCGCGTGTCACCATCACCGGCACAATTGGGCAAAACCCTGGTTGAGGTTTTGAAAGGCTGATGCGAAGTCCGCCCCGCTTCGGCGGGGTGGCCGCTGCAGGGGCGGCGATGTGAAGGGGGACTTCACAACGATAGGTACAGGCAAGGCCTGTGGGAGAGTTGCCAATGGCACGTAAAGACCAGTCCAACGATATTTTTGCGGAAACCTCGTTTCTGTATGGCGGCAATGCGCTCTACATCGAGCAGATGCATGCGCAATTTCAGGAAGATCCGCTGTCGGTCACCGATGACTGGCGTGCTTTCTTTGAAGAGCTGGGTGATCAGGCTGAAGACGTTTCGCAGATTGCTGAAGGTCCGTCATGGGAGCGCGATCATTGGCCGATTGCCCACAATGGCGAGCTGACCTCGGCGCTCGATGGTGATTGGGGCCGTGTTGAAGACCACATGAAGGGCAAGATTGCCGTGCAGGCGTCAAGCTCGGCTGCGGTATCGCCCAAGGATATAGAGCAAGCAACGCGCGATTCGGTGCGCGCGATCATGATGATCCGCGCCTACCGGATGCGCGGCCATTTGCATGCTGATCTCGACCCGCTGGGTCTGGCGGGCAAAAAAGAAGACTATAACGAGCTGCATCCATCGTCTTACGGGTTCACCGAAAAGGATATGGACCGCAAGATCTTCATCGACCACGTGCTGGGCCTTGAATATGCCACGCCGCATGAGATCGTCGACATCTGCCAGCGCACTTATTGTGGCACGATGGCGGTGGAGTTCATGCACATCTCCAACCCCGAAGAAAAGTCGTGGTTGCAGGAGCGCATTGAAGGACCGGACAAGGGTGTCGAATTTACCGCCAACGGTAAGAAAGCAATTCTGCAAAAGCTGATTGAGGCCGAAGGCTTCGAGCAGTTTTTGGATGTGAAATATAAAGGCACCAAGCGTTTTGGTCTCGATGGTGGTGAAGCACTGATCCCCGCGATGGAGCAGATCATCAAGCGCGGCGGCAATATGGGCCTCAAAGACATCGTGTTGGGCATGCCCCATCGCGGTCGCCTCAACGTGCTGACCCAAGTGATGGGCAAAAGCCACCGGGCGCTTTTTCACGAATTCCGTGGCGGTTCATTCAAGCCCGAAGATGTCGAAGGTTCCGGCGATGTGAAATACCATCTGGGTGCGTCGTCAGACCGCGAGTTTGACGACAACAAGGTTCACCTGTCGCTGACGGCCAACCCGTCCCACCTTGAAATCGTCAATCCGGTGGTGCTGGGCAAAGCGCGCGCCAAGCAGGACCAACATGCAGGCGGTGCACACCGTCCGGAAGTTGTGCCGCTGAGTGAGCGCAAGGACGTGCTGCCGCTGCTGCTGCATGGTGATGCGGCATTTGCGGGCCAAGGCGTTGTGCCGGAATGTTTTGGCTTGAGCGCGCTGCGCGGCCACCGCGTTGCCGGTTCCATCCACATCATCGTCAACAACCAGATCGGCTTTACGACCAACCCGTATTTCTCGCGTTCATCGCCTTACCCGTCAGATGTCGCAAAGATGATTGAAGCGCCGATCTTCCACGTCAACGGCGATGATCCGGAAGCGGTCGTTTATGCTGCCAAGGTGGCAACCGAATACCGGATGATCTTCCATAAGCCGGTTGTCATCGACATGTTCTGCTACCGCCGGTTTGGCCACAATGAGGGCGACGAGCCTGCGTTTACCCAGCCGCTGATGTATAAGACCATCCGCAAACACCGCACGACAACGCAGATTTATGCCGAGCGCTTGGTGAGCGAAGGCCATCTGTCGGTTGATGATGTCGACAAGATGCGCTCTGACTGGCGCGAGAAGCTGGAAATCGAATTTCAGGCCGGTGACGACTACAAGCCGAACAAAGCCGATTGGCTGGATGGCAAATGGTCAGGCCTTGGTTTGGCTGACAACAGCGACGAACGCCGCGTTGGCAAAACTGCCGTGCCCGCAAAAACACTGAAGGAAATCGGCAAAAAGCTGACAGAGCTGCCTGACGACTTCAACGTGCACAAAACCATTCAGCGTTTCGTAGAGAACCGCGCCAAGATGATTGAAACCGGTGAAGGCATTGACTGGGCAACCGCGGAAGCGCTGGCGTTCGGCTCGTTGTGTCTGGACGGCTCGGGCGTGCGCCTGTCCGGTCAGGACTGTGAGCGCGGTACGTTCTCCCAGCGCCATTCGGTCCTCTATGACCAGCAAACCGAAACCCGCTTTACACCGCTCAACAATATCAAAAGCGGTCAGGGCCGGTATGAGGTGATCAACTCGATGCTGTCTGAAGAGGCGGTGCTGGGCTATGAATATGGCTACTCACTGGCTGAGCCGAATATTCTGACCCTGTGGGAAGCGCAGTTTGGTGACTTTGCCAATGGCGCGCAGGTGGTGTTTGACCAGTTTATTTCTTCAGGCGAACGCAAATGGCTGCGCATGTCCGGTCTGGTGTGCCTGTTGCCGCATGGCTATGAGGGCCAAGGGCCGGAACACAGTTCCGCGCGGCTTGAGCGTTTTCTGCAAATGTGCGCGGAAGACAATATGCAGGTCGCCAATTGTACGACGCCGGCTAACTATTTCCATATTCTGCGCCGTCAGTTGAAGCGGTCTTTCCGCAAGCCGCTGATTCTGATGACGCCAAAATCGCTGTTGCGTCATAAAAAGGCGACATCGACGCTGGCGGAAATGTCCGGCGAAAGCGCCTTCCACCGCCTGTTGTGGGATGATGCGGAATATAAGAAAGACGAGCCGATCAAGCTGGTGACGGATTCAAAAATCCGCCGCGTCGTGCTGTGTACCGGTAAGGTCTATTATGATCTGTATGAAGAACGAGAAGCCCGCGGCATCAACGATGTTTACTTGTTGCGCGTGGAGCAGCTTTATCCGTTCCCGGCCAAAGCGCTGATCAATGAGCTGTCACGCTTTAAAAACGCCGAAATGGTGTGGTGTCAGGAAGAGCCCAAGAACATGGGTGCCTGGTCTTTCATCGACCCGTATTTGGAATGGGTTTTGGCACATATCAACGCCAAGCATGCCCGCGTCCGTTACACCGGCCGAGCGGCGGCTGCATCCACCGCTACCGGCCTCATGTCCACACACAAAGCGCAGCTTGCCGCCTTCCTTGAAGACGCCTTGGGCTAATTGAAATTCAAAAACGGAATACGAAAAATGGCAAAAGAAATTCGGGTACCAACACTCGGTGAATCCGTCACTGAAGCAACGATTGGCCAATGGTTCAAAAAGCCGGGCGAAGCGGTGGCTGACGGCGAAACA
>JBAUIL010000132.1:0-2230 GCA_049682915.1 Ahrensia sp.
GTTGGATGGTGGGCGATACTGGGATTGAACCAGTGACCCCTTCGATGTCAACGAAGTGCTCTCCCGCTGAGCTAATCGCCCATCCGTGTAGCGCCGGATACACCATAAAGGCAGTGCGGCGTCAAGGGACGGTTTAAGGGGAATACGTGATTTTCACGCTGCCTGGATCATCTTGTCAACTTCGTTGACGAGGTCGCGCAGATGGAATGGTTTGGACAGCACTTTCGCGTTTTTGGGTGCGTTGGATTCCGGCTTGAGGGCGACGGCGGCAAAGCCGGTGATGAACATGACCTTCAGATCAGGATCCAGCTCCGTGGCGCGACGCGCCAGCTCGATGCCGTCCATCTCCGGCATGACAATATCGGTCAGCAGCAGCGAAAACGGCTCTTCGCGCAGCCGCTCATAAGCGCTGGCACCATTGTCGTAATCGACGACTTCATAGCCATTTTTTTCAAGCGCTTTGACAAGAAACCGACGCATGTCATTGTCATCTTCGGCCAGTAGAATGCGGTTCATAAACTTTTCCTGCTGTCTTGTCTCGTGGAGCGAATCTGCCAGCGCTTTTAGGCGCTTAACGACCCACTTGCCCCTAACATGGTAAATATTGGGTTTATTTTTTCTTAACACAGTGGCCACGATAAGCGCGTTAGTGGACACAAACGCACAGACCTGCCACACTTACTAAACGATCTTGATATCACATAAGGCAAAGACGGCAAGATGCATGTGCAACCGGACTTTTGGACCCAAGAGGCCTTTGAAATCCGCATGCCTGTGCACCAGCATGCCCCGTTTGTTTTCAACTCACCTCACAGTGGCCGCTACTACCCTGAACGGTTTGTGCGCATGAGCCGATTGGACGGCGATGCCATCCGGCGTTCAGAAGATTTTTTCGTGGATGAGTTGTTTGCTTCGGCGGTGGACCATGGTGCGCCGCTGATGGTGGCTAATTTCCCGCGCGCCTATCTGGATGTGAACCGCGAGCCCTATGAGCTGGATCCGAAAATGTTCAGCCAGAATTTGCCGCCTTACGCCAATTTCCGTTCGATGCGGGTAGCCGGTGGGCTGGGCACGGTGCCGCGCGTGGTGGCTGAAGGCCAAGCGATCTATCCGGGCAAGCTGTCGCTGTCGGAGGCGATGCTGCGCATCGACGGTATCTACAAGCCTTATCACACGCAATTGCGCGGCATGCTGGCGCGCACCCACCGCAATTTCGGCTATGCGGTGTTGATTGATTGCCATTCCATGCCATCGACGATCCGGTTGGGTAGTGAAGGGTTGCGGCCTGACTTTATTTTGGGCGACCGCTTCGGCACATCGGCCAGCCATGCGCTGACGCAAGCGACCCATGCGGCACTGTCGGACCTTGGCTATTTGGTGACGTCGAACAAGCCCTATGCGGGGGGCTTTATCACCGAGCATTATGGACGTCCGGCCAAGGGGCTTCATGCGTTGCAGATCGAGATCAATCGCGGGCTTTATTTTGATGAAAAGCGGTTGCGCAAGAAACCGGGTTTTGATGCATTAGTCGATGATCTCTCTTCGGTGATTGCACGTCTGGTGGATATGCCGTCGAGTGACTTTATCGATTATTCGCTGGCTGCTGAGTAGCCGACCATTTGCCTCGCGCCGAATATGCCTGATCAAACTCCCCTTCTATTGAGGCCAACACACCGATGACCGCGCTGCCGGATTTGACTTTCTTTCGTTTGTTGGCGGATGCCTCATCAAAGGCGACATTGCCGCTGTTTCGCAGACTGACCAGTATCGACAACAAGCTCAGCGAGGGGTTTGACCCGGTTACGCAAGCCGACAAAAACGCGGAGATCGCGTTGCGCGCGGTGATTGAGCAAGCCTATCCCGAACATGGCATTCTGGGTGAAGAGTTTGGCGAAAAAACCGGTGACGGCGTGCATCAGTGGGTTATCGATCCGATTGACGGCACACGCGCTTTTATCTCGGGCCTGCCGGTTTGGGGCACGCTTGTCGGGCTGACGGTCCATGGCCGTGCGGTGGCTGGGATGATGTATCAGCCCTTTACGGATGAATTATACGTTGCCGATGCGAACGGGGCATGGCTGAGCCATCGCGGCGGCACGCCGCAGCCATTGCAGTGCCGCCAGACTGCGCTGGCCGATGCGACGCTGTTTACAACCTCGCCTGCCTTGCACACGGGTGCGCAGGCGGCGCGCTATGGTGCGCTGGAAGCGCAAGTGAAACTGCCACGCTA
>JBAUIL010000133.1:0-7942 GCA_049682915.1 Ahrensia sp.
TGATATATGTCTAGCCTAGACAATGGCATGACGACACAGTGTCGCGCCATTTCCACCGACAAATAGCTGTTATTCCGCCGCATCCGCCAAGGGCAGGAAACCACCCGATTGCAAGGCCCAGAGCCGCCCGTATAAGCCACCCTTTTCCGCCAGCAAATCGGCATGTGTGCCCATCTGCACGATTTTGCCTTTGTCGATGACAATCAGCCGGTCCATGGCGGCAATGGTGGACAGCCGGTGCGCGATTGCAAGCACGGTTTTGCCCTCCATCAGCGTTGTCAAATTCTCCTGAATGGCCGCCTCAATCTCGGAATCCAGTGCCGATGTCGCTTCATCCAGAATAAGCACCGGCGCGTCTTTCAGCATCACCCGCGCAATCGCCACGCGTTGCCGCTGACCGCCCGACAGCTTGATCCCGCGTTCGCCGACATGCGCTTCATAGCCCTTGCGCCCACGCGGATCGCGCGCATCCAAAATGAAGCTGTGCGCCCGCGCTTTTTGGGCGGCAGCAATCACATCGTCCATGGTCGCGTCCGGCGCGCCATAAGCGATATTGTCGGCCAGCGACCGGTGCATCAGCGATGGCTCCTGGCTGACCACCCCGAACTGTGCGCGCAGTGAATGCTGGGTCATACCGGCAATGTCTTGGCCGTCAAACAGAATCCTGCCCTGCTCCGGCTCAAACAAGCGCAACATGAGGCTGACAATGGTCGATTTACCCGCACCGGACGGTCCGACCAGCCCCACCTTTTCACCGGGCTTGATATCGAGGTTCAACCCCTCAAACAGTGCGATATCGCCCTTGCCGTAGTTGAAGGAAACATTTTCAAAGACCAGATGCCCCTTGCCGTCCCGCAGATTGACCGCACCGGGCGCATCCTTGATGGACGGCTCCACCGAAATCGTCTCGACAGCATCCTGAATGGTCGAATAAGAGCGGATCAGTCCGTTAATATTGAACATCATCCAGCCCGACATCTGGTTGAGCCGGAACACCAAGCCCATCGTCGCAGCGATGGAGCCGGTGGAGATACTGCCATCCATCCAACCACCCACCGCGATCACGCCGACCGCAGCCATCATCAGTCCGTTGAGCACGGCCACGGCGCCGCGCACCGTGGTGATCATGCGAGTCAGATGCGTGACAGCGCCGAGATAATTCGACAATGCGCTTTTGACGTCGCCATGCTCACGCCGCCCGGTGTCAAACAGTTTTACCGTCAAAATATTAGTGAAAATGTCGACCAGCCGGCCATTGAGGACAGCGCGCTCATTGGCGTTGTTTTTGCCTGCTGCCCGCAAGCGGGGCAGCAAATAGCGCACAACAATCGCATAGCCAGCAAACCAGATCGCGACAACGAGGCCCATCCGCCAGTCCAGCGCCGACAGCACCGCAAATGTCAAAATGATAAAGGTGATAAACGACCATAGTGCCTGCAGCGTGGTAACGATGAAGTCACCGGTTGATTCACCGGCCTGCATGATCTTGGTTGCAATACGCCCGGCAAAATCATCCTGAAAAAATGCATAGGGCTGCTCGGCAACTTTGCGGAACGCCTGCCAACGCACCATCGTGTAAAAGCGCGGCACGATGACCTGCTGCTCCACAATCGCCGCGCCCACCATCACAACGGCGCGCACAACCAAAAGCAAAAACAGCATGGCGATCAATTCATGCCAATGATTGGCCCACAGCGTTGCCGGTTCCGCACCGTCAAGAATGTCAATCAGCCACCCGACACCCCAATAAAGCGCAGCATCCACACCGCCCACCAGACCACCGACGATCAGCAGCGCGATGAACGCCCATTTGGCCCGCATCGCAAAAAACCAGATAAACGCCCACGCGTTTTTGGGCAGCGTTTCACCGGGCGCAACATCGTCGGGAAAGGGCTCAATAAACCGCTCGACCTTGTTCCACCTCGCATGCTCGGTGTTGCGGTATTTCGGATCAGGATCCGGCCGCCAGACATTGCCCATCGAACTCATTGCGCGGCCTCGACATTGACATCATCCAGACCGAGAAAGCCGCCTGTCTGGCGCGACCACAATTGCGCGTACAGCCCGTCGCCGGCCGTCAATTCCTCATGGCTTCCTTGTTCAATAATTTTGCCGTGATCCAGCACCACCAAACGGTCAAGGCTGGCAATGGTTGACAGCCGGTGCGCGATGGCGATGACCGTCTTGCCCTCCATCAACGCGTTGAGATTGTCCTGGATCGCGGCCTCAACTTCAGAGTCGAGCGCTGACGTCGCTTCGTCCAGCACGAGGATCGGCGCATCTTTCAAAAACATCCGCGCAATGGCGATGCGCTGGCGTTGCCCGCCGGACAGTTTCACACCGCGCTCGCCGACATGGGCGTCATAGCCGGTGCGTCCGTGCGGATCGACAAGATCAACAATATAATCATGTGCGTTGGCGCGTTTGGCAGCCGCGATCACTTCCTCATCGGTCGCATCGGGCCGCCCATAGGCGATATTGTCGCGCACCGAGCGGTGCAGCAATGACGTGTCCTGTGTGACAACGCCAATATTGCTGCGCAGACTGTCCTGGGTCACCGTCGCGATGTCCTGACCGTCAATCAGGATGCGCCCGCCTTCCAGGTCATAAAGCCGCAACAGCACATTCATCAATGTGGATTTGCCCGCACCCGACCGGCCAACAAGGCCGATCTTTTCGCCACCGCCGACGTGCAGCGTCAGATCGTCAATCACGCCGGTCTTCTTGCCGTAATGAAACCGCATGCCTTCAAAGGATATGGCACCCTGCGAAACCTGCAAGGGTTTCGCGTCAACCGCATCGCGCACCGCACGCGGTTTTGCAATTGTGCGCATACCGTCTTCGGCCATGCCGATATGCTCAAACAGGCCCGCCAACTCCCACATCACCCAATGGGAAAGCCCTTCCAGCCGCATCACAAGGCCCACCGCCACCGCAATGCCGCCCGCGGTCGCATTACCCGCTTGCCATGACAGCAAACCGGCAAGACCAACCAGAAACAACAGCAGCGCATTGACCACATCCAGCCCGATATTCAGCTTGGACGCGATGCGCATTTGCGGGTGCACCGTCTGCAAAAAATCATCCATCGATTCGCGCGCATAGCGCTCCTCGCTACCGGCATGGGCAAACAGTTTGACCGTCATAATGTTGGTGTAACTATCCACCACCCGGCCCGTCATGGTTGAGCGGGCATCGGACTGCAGTTCGGAAATATCGCGCATTTGCGGCAGGTATCGCCGGAGCAGGAAACTGTACCCCGCAAGCCAGCCCAGAAAAGGCAACATCATCCAGATATCGAGCGTCGCCACCAGCACCAACGCGCCACCGAAATAGACGATCACATAGACCATCACGTCGATCAGCTTGGTCACCGTTTCACGCACACCCAGCGCGGTCTGCATGACTTTTGTGGCCACGCGCCCGGCAAATTCGTCCTGATAAAAACCAAAAGACTGACCCAGCATGTAGCGGTGCGACTTCCACCGGATTTGCATGGGGTAATTACCAAAAACCGTCTGATGCATGATCATCGTATGAAAAATGCCCAGCACCGGCAAGAGCACCATGATGACAAACGCCATAGCCAGCAGCGTCATGCCCTCGTCGGCAAAGAATGTCGCGCGGTTGGCGGTCGCCAACCAATCGACAATCTGGCCGAGAAAGCCAAAAACCATCACCTGAACAATCGCCACCGCAGCGGTGATAACCGAAACAATGGCCAACCACGGCCAGAGGTCCTTGGTGTAGTGCCAACAAAAAGCGACAAGCGTCGACGGCGGCTCCTGTGGGGCCGCGCTCGGAAACGGATCAACGCGTTGTTCAAACCAGGAAAACATCAATGCACCTTCAAGCGACAATATGGGCACCTTGATCATCTTTGCCAATCAAAAGAACATCATCGCGTGACACAACGGATAAGCGGTGCCAGATATCTAGGGTCAGGACCTATTAATTTGACTGAATTGGTGGCAATTAATTTGCTCGGTGGTTAGGCGCAAGACCGCAGGAAGGCTATTGCCTTTCAAGGTCTTGCAACGCGATCCACCGATCAAAGTAATGCCATCCTTTGGACGTTTGTTAGGAGTGCGATCTTCGTCGTCAAAAGGCTTGAACGGGTCACCAGCCCGCCCTGCGCCTTTTTCCTAGAATATCTGGTCCTATCAAACGCCAATTTAGTCAAATTAATAGATCCTGACCCTAGGCAAAGCTCTTGGCAAGTTCACCATGGGCATGGCGCAACGCAGCCAGATCAACGCCCACGGGCAGCCCGTCAACCACGGTCCATCGCCCGCCGATCATCACCCTGTCAGCGCGGTGCGCACCGCACAACACCAAGGCCGCCAGCGGATCATGCGCGCCAGAAAAGCGCAATTCGTCCAGCGTGAACAAAGCAAGGTCCGCCTGCTTGCCGATGGCAATTTCGCCAATATCGCTGCGCCCCAGACACGCCGCAGAACCCGATGTCGCCCAGCGTAGCGCATCCAGATGGGTCACCGTCGCATCATAGGTCAGCCGGTTGATCATCAAGGCGTGGCGCACGCCTTCCATCAGGTTTGACGCATCGTTGGACGCCGAGCCGTCGACACCCAAACCCACCTTGACGCCTGCCGCTTCCAGCTCGCGGGTGCGGCAATGGCCCGACGCGAGCACCATGTTGGAGGTCGGGCAATGGCACACACCCACCCCCGCCCGGCCCAGCCGTTTGATCTCGTCATCATTGAAATAAATGCCGTGCGCCAGCCACGTCTTGTCCGTCAGCCAGCCGCATTCTTCGAGATAGTCGACAGGCCGCATACCGAAACGCGCCATGCAGAAATCATCTTCATCGCGCGTCTCAGCCAAATGCGTGTGCAGCATGCAGCCGCATTTCTTGGCAAGTGCAGCTGTGTCTCTCATCAGCTCTTGGGTGACCGAAAAAGGCGAACACGGCGCCAGCGCCACCTGCGTCATCGCGCCTTCATCGGTGCAGTGATATTTTGAGATCACCCGCTCGCAATCAGCCAAAATCGTATCGGCATCCTGCACCACGCTTTCAGGCGGCAGGCCGCCATCTTTCACCGACAGGTTCATCGAGCCGCGGTTAAGCGTCATGCGCATGCCAAGCGCGCCCGCTTCGTCGGCCTGAATATCCATCGCGTCATCCAGCCCGCTGGGATAGACATAGTGGTGGTCGGACGATGTGGTGACGCCCGACATCATCAATTCCACCAACGCCAGCCGCGTTGCCAGGCGAAGCGCATCGGGCGTAACCCGCGTCCAAATCGGATACAGCGCTTTGAGCCAGTCAAACAGCTCTTTGTTGATGGCGTCCGGATGCGCGCGCGTCATGGTTTGATAGAAATGGTGGTGTGTGTTGATAAGCCCGGGCAGAACAACGTGGCGCGACACATCAACCACCTGATCCACAGCCACCGCCGGTGCGCCACCAGCCGCCACAAACTCAACAATGCGCCCGCCCGACACCACGAGACCGCCACCGGTTGCCAGCGGGTCGCAAACACGGGTGCCGGAAAACATCGCCAAAGGTTGTTTCAACCAAATACGTTTGACGGGCTTGTGATTGGTCATTTGCAAAATTCCTTGCAGCGGCTTATCAAATGCCAATGTCAAAGCGCTATTATATTCCAGACGAAGATGACACAGCGCGGCTGATGCCACTAGTAAATATGATCGCGCGGGTCAATCGTATCTACATGGCCAAGGAATTGGCTGGCACCGGTCTTTATCCGGGTCAGGAAGGCGTTGTCGAAGTGCTTGGCGCAGACGGTGAACTGACACCAAGCGAGATCGCCCTACGGCTCGGCGTGCGCCCACCGACAATCACCAAAACAATCAGCCGTCTGGAAGAGCAAGGCTTCGTCGAACGCACAAAGTCCGCTGATGATGCCAGACAGGTGCACATCAGGCTGACTGCTGAAGGCGACAAGCTGCTCAAAGTGGTCAAGAAAGCCATGAAGCGGTCGGAAAAGCGGGTGCTATCCGGCCTCAAGAAAAAAGACCGGCGTGAGTTGAAAACAATTCTTGCCGATATCGCCCGCGGCCTCGCCTATGAAAGTGACGCCTAAAACGCTTTACGAATTTATTTAAACTGTTTAATTTGCTGCCAAGCGGGGAGATATCGTTTGGCGCAGAAAATCAAGCTATCCACCATTGGCGAGGCGTTGGGCGTATCCACCGCGACGGTTTCATTGGCATTGCGCGACAGTCCGCTTGTTGCTGAAGACACCAAAGTGAAAGTCAAGGCTTACGCCCAAGACATCGGCTATATCTACAACCGCCGCGCCGCCAGCCTGCGCACCCAACGCTCCGGCATCATCGGCGTGGTGGTGCGCGATATCATCAACCCGTTTTATTCAGAAATTCTTGGTGCCATCGAAACCGAACTGGACCGCTCCAACCAGACCTTTCTGCTGTCAAACCACTATGATGACGTCGACAAGCAGCGCGACTTTCTCGAAACGCTGCTGCAGCTTGGTGCCGATGGAGTGATCTTGTCACCCGCCATCGGCACACCACCGGCAGATATTGAGCGGCTGCGCAAAAACGGCCTGCCAATGGTGTTTGTCGCCCGCTCCATGCCCGACATCGATGTGCCGGTTTTCCGTGGCGATGATGCATGGGGCATCGGCCTGGCCACCAATCACCTGATCTCGTTAGGCCACAAACGCATTGCCATGATTGGCGGCACAGACGACACGTCGACAGGTCGTGACCGCTACAATGGATACGCCTTGGCGATGCAACGCGCCGGACTGCCGGTCGAGCCGAAGTGGCGTATTCCCGGCCCCCGCACAAAGGCCGCCGGTTTTGAGGCAGCCACCGAACTGCTGGCGCTATCGGATCATCCCACTGCCGCCGTGTGCTGGAACGACCTCGTCGCCATCGGCCTGATGAGCGGCATCGCACGCGCTGGCTTACGGCCCGGCATAGATATTTCTGTGACCGGCTATGATGATCTGGAAGAAGCGTCCATCGCCACCCCCGCTTTGACCACCGTGTGGAACGGCCAGAGCGAGGTTGGCCGCAACGCGGCGCGCGCCCTGCTGGACCGGATAGAGAAGAAAAAGCCGATCACCGGCTCCGATAACCTCATCCGCCCTGAACTGCATATCAGACAATCAGCAACACGCATCAACGAGTAAGCCGCCATGACCGACAAGCAAACCCTGCTGATCCCCGGCAAGGCGCATCCGCACGCTGTGCAGCGCCTGCAAGGCCACTTCAACGTCATACAAACCCAATCCGATAACCTGCTGCCGGATCGTCCCGATGACATCGCGGCGGTGGCAACCTTTCTGGAACCGGTGACGGCTGAATTGATCGATGCCTTGCCCAATCTGCAAATCATATCGAGCTTTGGCGTGGGCTATGATCATGTCGATGCGGCCTATGCCGCAAGCAAAAACATCATGGTAACCCACACGCCGGATGTTCTCGACGATGAGGTTGCCGACACCACGATCGGCCTGTTGATCTCGACGTTGCGGCAATTGCCCAAAGCCGAGCAGTGGCTGCGCAGCGGCAACTGGAAGGCGCAAGGCGGCTACCCGCTGACGCCGCTGACCTTGCGGGCCCGCACGGTAGGCATATTCGGTTTGGGCCGCATTGGCCAAGCCATCGCCACACGGCTGGAGGGGTTTGGCGTTGCCATCCACTACCACAACCGAAACCCCAAGGATGACGTCGTCTACACCTATCACCCCACCCTGCTGGACATGGCAAAGGCCGTCGATACGCTGATCAGCATTGTGCCAGGCACCGCCGCCACCCACAAAGCCATAAACGCGGATATACTGGCCGCTTTGGGTGCAAACGGCGTTTTCATTAATGTCGGGCGCGGCAATGCCGTCGATGAGCCGGCGCTCGCCGCCGCTTTGCAAAACGGCACCATTGCCGCCGCAGGCTTAGATGTTTTCTACGATGAACCAAACGTGCCCGA
>JBAUIL010000134.1:0-12875 GCA_049682915.1 Ahrensia sp.
TTTGAAGCGGCAAGCTCGGTGGGTTTGAATGCGATCAACCGACTGCAGGATGCACGTGCTGAAATTCGCGCCAATGCATTGCGGGTAACCGGCATGGCAGCGACTGAAGCCGCCAAAGAGGCCATTGAGCGAAACGTTGAAAATGGCGTTCCACCCGGTTTCACATCTGTCGCAGAGATTACTGTGCTGCCGATGCCGGAAGCCAACGTGGTTGCGCCAGACCAGTGTCAGATTGAACTCAACAACTTGCTCCAATCAGGTCAGATCCGCTTTGAGACGAACGAAGCAATCATCAGCGAGACATCGTTCGGCCTGTTGGATCAATTGGCCTTCACGGCGCAAACCTGTCCTGATACGACAATTGAGGTGGGTGGACACACCGACTCTGATGGTTCGGCTGATTACAATCAGCGTCTTTCGGAAAGCCGGGCCACAGCCGTTGTCGACTATCTGACTGCCTCAGGTGTGTCAGCGGACCGGCTCGATGCGAAAGGCTTCGGTGAAGATCAGCCGATTGCCGACAACACCACGGAAGAGGGCAAAGCCCAAAACCGTCGCATCGAATTTACAGTAATCCAATAAGGGGCGCGAACTATGTGGTACATCATCACGAACATCTGGCTGTGGCTTCTCATAGCTTTCATCATCGGCCTCTTTGTGGGCTGGCGAACAACAACACTGCGTTCAAGCAATTGATCCGTCGGTAAATTTTCAGGAGATAGGTAATGTTAGTTCTTATCCTGCAATCGGCGCTTTTGCTTGCGATTGCATATATTTTAGGCTGTATTTTGGGTTGCCTCTTGCGCACCCTGATGGCTGGTGACGCGGCGGCCGCCGCACCTGCAGCAGCCGTGGCTGCCACAACGGCGGCTGTTGCAAAGCCCGCCATTCCACCCGCACCCAAGCCAGCACCTGTGAAGGCACCTGAGCCGGTCAAGCCCCCAGAGCCTGTTGCTCTGGTTGCACCGGCACCGGTTAAGGCGGCCGCGCCGAAACCTGCTGCCAAGCCAAAAGCGGCAGCGAAACCAAAAGCGACGGCTAAACCGAAAGCACCAGCAAAACCGAAGGCGGCTGCAATGACGCCGCCAAAAGCGGGCACAAAGGTCGACAACCTCAAGCTGATCAAAGGCATCGGCTTGCAAAACGAAGCCCGCTTGAACGCGCTTGGTGTCATCTACTTCAAGCAGATTGCCGAGTGGAAAAAGAAAGAGGTCGACGAATGGGGCGAGCGTTTGGCGTTCCCAGGTCGTATTGATCGCGAAGATTGGGTCGGTCAGGCCAAAATCCTGGCGAAAGGCGGCACAACAGAGTTCGCCGGTCGCGTGGAGAGCGGCGACGTGTCCACATCCATTGGCCAAGGCACGGTGGGCGATCTCGGCAAAAAGCCGCGTACACTGACCGAGCCGCGCAAATCAGGGCCGGACAATCTGACTTTGATTGATGGCGTCGGCAGCTCGTTGGAGAAACGCCTCTTTGGTATCGGCATCTATCATTTTGACCAGATCGCAAAACTGAGCGATGCGGAAGCAAAATGGGTCGGCATTGCTATCGGTTTCCCGGGCCGCGTCGAGCGTGAAAACTGGATCGCTGAGTCAAAGACGTTGGCTGCCGGTGGCACCACGGAACACGCCAAACGGGTCGAGGAAGGCAAGATTGCAACAAGCCGCAAGTCCACAAATGCCGAAAAAGGCTCTAAGAAATAATCAGCATTCAGTGTTTTGATTTGAAGAAGGCGGGCCTTGGTCCGCCTTTTTTTGTATTCGGTCTAGTGCTTTATAGAGCGGATAAATTCAGCAATTGGGCCAATCGTATCGGCCTTGGTCAGCAGCGGCGCATGGCCCTGGTTCTGTGCGGTGATGGCAGTAGCCTTCGGATGGCGTTCAACCATCGCCTCAACCGTCTTTTCGCTCAATAGCGTTGAGTTCCCGCCGCGAATGATCATCAAGGGCGCATGGCGCAGCCCATCAAATTGCGGCCACATGGTTGGCAGCCGCGCTTCAAGGTCAATGCCTGTCAGGGTCTTGATCAGATTGGGGTCGTGGTCCGGTCGGATGGTGCCGTCAAACGACCGATACCGCGCATGGGCTTCGCGCATCCATTCGTCTGGATCCATTGCGGTGAATGCTTTTGCCATAACACTGCGTTGCAACTCAGCAGCATTGGCCCAGCTTGTTGGCTTGGGTTGGCGCTGCAAATACAGCCGTATCTGCGTCAAACCAGCCCCTTCGATGACCGGGCCGATATCGTTGAAGACGACACCCTTGATGGCACCGGGGCGCAGCGCGCTCATGATCATGGTCACCAGGCCACCGCGCGATGTGCCGACAAATACGCCATGGGCCAGGCCCAGTGCGGTCAGCACCATCACGGTGTCTTCCGCTTCGGTGAGGATATTATAGTTCGACCAATTGCTGTCATAGCCCGACAGGCCACGCCCCCTGAAGTCAAGGCAATAGACCGCGCGCGGTGTTTTTGCATCCGTGCTTAAATGGCGGGCCAGCAGGTCGAAGTCGCGGCCGTTCCTGCTCAGGCCGGGCAGGCAAATCACCGGAAGCGCTGTCGTGGGCACGGAGGGCTTGTAGATGCGGACATGCAGCTTCAAGCCGTCACGCGCGGAAATGAATGTGCTTTCGCCGCCGGGGGTGTAGTCGGGTTGTGTCACGCAAGGGGCCTCTGAATGGAAATCACATTCACCCTAACCGTTTGCAGTGCAACAATCCAGTTTCAGGTTGCGCGTCCGGCGCGTAAATCTTTCGCAATATCAGCTTTTAAGCCAAGTTTTGTTTTGTAGACGATCAGGTTTTCCATGACCTTTTGTACGTAGCCACGCGTTTCGGGAAACGGAATCTGTTCAATCCAGTCAACCAACTCGTCCAAAGCAAGGCCGCGCGGATCACCGAACCGCTCAATCCACTCGCGTGCCCGTCCGGGCCCGGCATTGTAGGCGATGAATGTCAGCACGTAAGAGCCGTCGAAACGGTCCAACTGTTCGGCCAGATACTGGGTGCCAAGCCGCGTGTTGTAGGCTGCATCGGTCGTCAGCCGTGCCGCTTCAAAAGGAAGATCCAATCGCTGCGCCACACCACGCGCGGTGGACGGCAAAAGCTGCAACAGGCCGCGCGCATCCGCCGATGATACCGCATCCAGACGAAACTCGCTTTCCTGACGTGCAATCGCGTAGGCAAGCGCCAGATCGGCGCGCTGGCCGGTATTGTCGAGGGGCAGGGCACCGACAGGGTGTGTGGCTTGTCCGATGTCACGGTCAATCCAGGCTGCACGTTTTGCCAGCCGCAGCGCCGGAAAATGCATGCCGCGCTGGTTGAATATGTCGATCATCGCCGTAATAAGCGCCGGATCTTCGGTTGTGTCAGCCAGTCCCGTCACCAGCGCCGCCGCCGCGCGCGCGTCGCCCGCTTGCCATAGCAGCAGCGCCGCCGCGACCGGGGCCTGCCGCAATGCCAGCCTCAGGTCTGTGTCATCATAGGCTGAACCATCAAGCTGGATGGGCTGCCCCAACTGCGATGCCGCCAATTGGCCGTAATAGGTGGTGCCGAACGTCGCGGCTTTGGTCAGCGCTTGGCGCGCTTCGGCATCGGAACCGGCAGCGCGGTAGGATTGTGACAGCCAGTAATAAGCGCGCGAGCGTGAAGCTGCGCCGCTGGCAATGGCGAGGATTTTCTCGAAGTGGGGCTTCGCCCGATCCGGGTCGTCCAAGCCGCGCAGCGCGTACCAGCCAGCGTGAAAAGCCGCATCGACCTGCGTTTCCGGACTGCCGCCACTGTGCGCGCTGGCAACGGCGAAGGCCGTTTCCAGGTCGCCTTGTTCACGCAGGGAGCGCGAAACAATCCGGCGTTCGTTCCACCATGCATCCGGGTTGATTTGGGCCCCTTCATCTGCCGGCGCTTCCACCAACAATGCCGCTGCTTCATCAAACAGCTGGCGCTTTCGCGCATATTCGACCCGCATGTAAATGCCGTGGGGCGTTTCCAGCAAATCGTCGGGTAGGGCAGCCAGACGCGCTTCAATGCCGTTTTGATTGCGGATGATAGCCTTCCACACATCAAACAGCGGCTCCATCTGCGCATAGACCGCAAAACGCTCCGCCGAGCTGATGCGTTCACGCACCATCATGTTGAAAAGTCTTATTCGATGATCCTCGACAGTCAGGATGGCGTCGAAGTCCTTCGGTATCGACGTTTCCAATGCCGGCCAAAGCGTATTACTGTGCCACAAGGGTAAAATCAGCGCGCGCGCCCTGTCGTTGTTGCCGACGAGAAGGTGGTTTTTTGCAACGGCAATTTTGCCGGTGGTGGTTTGCGGATCGTCATCGCCCAGCGTCAGGGCCAGTTGCGCACCGCCCAGCAGCCCGTCCAGCACTGCCGTTTCCCGGGCACGCATCATGGCTTCGCGTCCCGGCCAACTCGCAAGCCGGTTTTGGATCGCGTCGATGTCGCGTGGAGATAGCATTTTTGCCCGCTGCGCCGACGTCGCCAAGGCCCAATCCAAGGCATCGCGCGCGGCACTGGCTTCAGCAAAGCTGCGGCGCAGCGCATCAAGCGCCGCCCTATCGCCAGCATCCGCTGCGGCAAGCGCAGAAGCAATCTGCCGGGCGGCTACGGGGTCCGTTATGCGGTCCAGCGCCTCATCCAGATCGAGCGCCAAAGCTTGAGGCGGTGCTTTCGTCGTGGCTGTTATGAGTGCGTCTGTGGCCACGTCTTGTGACTTCTGCGCATAGTAATAATAGCCACTGGCTACCGTGTCGGCTCCTATTGCCAGCAGCGCTGCCGTAAACAGATGAAATTTCCGCCGCGATTGTTTCATTGCCGTATTTTGCCTCAACGCCATGGCATCAATGAGACAGCATGGCATGGCACGGTAAAATCATGGTTAATCAATGGTAACCAAAATCCACATTCGATGCCGTCAACAGGTGGATACGGCTTGCGCTTTTGCATGGTCCGGTTCAAAAGCGGTGCTTATTTGCAGGCGCATAGGCATCAGGCGCGCAAACGCTGATGGGCATGGAGAACAGTATGATTGATCGCACACGCTATCGGGGTTCGATGACCGCTCTGGTGACGCCATTCAACGGCGCGGGTGCGTTTGATGAAAAAGCATTCCGTTCTCTGGTCGACTGGCAAATCGACAGCGGCACCACCTGTGTGGTGCCAACCGGCACAACCGGTGAAAGCGCGACGCTCAGCCATGCGGAGCACCGCATCGTCATTGAAGTATGCATTGACCAGACCAAGGGGAGGGTGCCTGTGATGGCCGGCGCGGGTTCCAACAACACCATCGAAGCAGTGGCGTTGGCCCAACATGGCGAGCAGGCAGGCGCAGACTCGCTTTTGGTCGTTTCACCCTATTACAACAAGCCAAACCAGCGCGGCCTGTATGAGCATTATGCCGCCATCGCCCGCGCCGTCTCGATCCCGATTTTCATCTACAATATTCCAGGCCGCTCGGTGATTGATGTGACACCGGAAACGATGGGTCGCCTGGCACATGATTTCGACAATATTATTGGCGTCAAAGACGCGGTGGGCGATATGGCGCGGGTTTCCGAGCAGCGCATCACATGCGGCAAGGACTTTGTGCAATTGTCTGCCGAAGACGCAACCTCACTTGGCTACAATGCCCATGGCGGCGTCGGTGCCATCTCAGTGACAGCCAATGTGGCACCGGGCCTATGCGCGGAATTCCAGACTGCGATGTTGGCGGGCGATTACACCAAGGCTTTAGAATACCAGGACCGTTTGATGCCGCTGCACACCGCCTTGTTTATGGAGCCAGGCGTAGCGGGCGCCAAATATGCCCTGTCAAAGCTGGGACGCATTGAAAACGTGTTGCGCTCGCCCATCATGCCGGTTGAACCAGCAACCGCGGCAACCATTGATGATGCAATGCGCCACGCGGGCCTCTTGAACTGACCGCGCAAGCGCGCCACTTGACTGAGCATGGCCCAAAAGAAAAAGAAAACTCCCAAAAACGGGCTGATCGCTGAAAACCGCAAGGCGCGCTATAATTTCGAAATACTCGAAACCTTTGAAGCGGGCATGATGCTGCACGGCACAGAGGTTAAAAGTTTGCGCAATGGCGAAGCCAATATTGCGGAAAGCTACGCGTCTTACGAAGGCGGAGAGATGTGGCTGATCAACTCCTATGTGCCGGAATATCTGGAAGCCAACCGTTTCAACCATGAGCCGCGCCGCCGCCGCAAATTGCTTTTGCATGCCCGCGAGATCGTCAAACTCGCTAACGGCGTCGACCGCGAGGGCATGACGATCGTGCCGCTGCGCCTCTATTTCAATGACCGCGGCATGGCCAAACTTCAACTGGGCCTCGCCAAGGGCAAAAAAGTCCACGACAAGCGCGAGACTGAAAAGAACCGCGATTGGCAACGCGACAAGGCCCGCATTTTGAAAGAGAACGGCTGATGGTGACCCAAGTCACAACAGTGCCCGATGATTTGTCGGTGCCCGAGGATGATGGCGCAGCCGATCATCTGACAGGCTTGGCATTGCCTGATATCAGCCTGCCCGCGACCAATGGCGCAGACGTCTCGCTTGGCGCATTGAATGGCACGACGGTTCTCTACATCTATCCGATGACTGGCAGGCCCGACCGTGCCTTGCCGGATGGTTGGAACGATATTCCCGGCGCACGCGGCTGCACGCCGCAATCATGCTCGTTCCGCGATCATTTTGCAGAGCTGCAAGCGCTTGGCGTGGCGCATCTTTATGGTATTTCCATCCAGTTGACCGATTATCAAGCCGAAGCGCGTGACCGGCTGCATTTGCCATTTGAGCTACTCAGCGATTCGGGTGGGGCGCTACGCACGGCGCTTGGATTACCGTCCATGCTGGTAGACAATGATTTGCTGCTCAAGCGTATGGCGCTGATCTGCGTGGATGGCGAAATCCGCAAGGTCTTTTATCCGGTGTTCCCGCCGGACCGCAACGCGGCCGATGTCTTGGCGTGGATTGAGGCCAACAACTAGCTGACCAGTCCCTCAAAAACGGCATCAAACATGGGCTGCGTCAGCCGGCCGGTGTTCATATTGTAGCGGCTGCAATGATAGCTCGACACGATAGTGAGCTTACCGATTGTGTTGCGCTGATTATGGCCGAAACCATGTGCTGAAACACTGCCGCCCAGGGTGCGCACCGTTGCATCATGGGCAATTTTGCCAAGCGTTACGATCGTGCGTAGGCGGGTAAACCGGGCGATGGTTGGCGACAGATAGGTCGACGCGCACATATTGATTTCCGCTGCCACCGGTTTATTGTCAGGCGGCACACACGCCACAGCATTGGCAATGGCCACGCCCTTCAGTTTCATCTGGCTGGTGGGCGGGTTGGTGTATTCACCCGCTGCAAAGCCGAATTTCTTCAGTGTCGCAAACATCACATCACCGGCGCTGTCACCGGTGAAGGGCACACCGGTCCTGTTGGCGCCGCGCAGGCCCGGCGCCAAACCGACAATCAGGATTTTGACTGCATTGTCGCCGCGCGGCGGCACCCATGTGGGCACCGGCGCATTGTGCCAATCCGGCTGCGCCTGCCGCCAGTGCTCGATGTAGCCACGAAGCCGCGGGCACAGCGCGCAATCGCGGGGCGCATCGCCGGGCACCTCAGTCGATGTCGTCGTCGTAACCGTCATCATCAGTTTCTTGCGATGGCGCGACAGGCGCTCGCGGTGCGCGTTCGTTTGGATCGCGGCCAATTTCGCTTTCCAGCGACCGCAATTCGAGGAAGTGATCCGCTTGACGACGCAAGTCATCGGCAATCATTGGCGGCTGGGTTTTCATGGTGGAGACAACAGAAACCTTGACGCCCTTGCGCTGCAACGCATCGACCAGCGAGCGGAAATCTCCGTCGCCCGAAAAGATCACCGCGTGCTCGATATGGGGTGCCAGCTCCAACGCATCAATCGTCAGCTCAATATCCATATTGCCTTTCACCTTGCGGCGCCCGGCGGCATCGGTGAATTCTTTGGCGGGCTTGGTGATAATCTTGTAGCCATTGTAATCCAGCCAATCGATAAGTGGCCGGATGGACGAATATTCCTGATCCTCAATCAGCGCTGTGTAGTAATAGGCACGCAGCAGATAGCCGCGCTTCTGAAACGCTTTCAGCAATTTGCGGTAATCAATATCGAAATCGAGTGCGCGCGCGGCGGCATAAAGATTGGCGCCATCGATGAATAAAGCGATACGTTCGCGACTGTCTGCCATTATAAATCTCTCAAATAAGTCTCAATATACGCCGTGAATCGCACAACCAAATAAGGCAGGCAACAATAATCGAAACATATGATCGACATGTCGCAGCGCGCCGACCAGCAGATTGACTGCGCAAGCTGCACACAAACATTGCAATTGCCTGCAAGGCTTGGTATGCGCCGGTCAATCATCCGTTTAACGCGATTTTTGAAAGGCTGCGTCCATGGCACGCGTCACTGTAGAAGACTGCATTGATAAAGTAGACAACCGTTTCGATCTGGTTTTGCTGGCGGCGCACCGCGCACGGCAAATCTCACAAGGCTCAATGATCACCGTTGACCGCGACAATGACAAAAATCCGGTTGTTGCCCTGCGCGAGATCGCCGATGAAACACTGTCACCGGGTGACTTGGAAGAAGATCTGATCCATTCGCTGCAAAAGCATGTGGAAGTAGACGAGCCGGAAGACGAGATCATCCGCGCCGAGGAAGCTACAAACGAAAACGACGACGCACCGGCACAGATCACATTTGGTTCAATGTCCGAGGAAGATTTGATCTCTGGTATCGAAAGCTTGGTGCCGCCGGAAAAAACCGACGACTAGTTTTCTGTTTTCGGCCTTTGTGAAAAGACCGAACAGCGCTTAGATGGGGTGTGTGGTTTCCGCACACCCCGTTTTGGTTTTTGAGGTCTTCCGCCAATGATGCGCCAATATGAGCTTATAGAGCTGGTGCAGCGCTATAAGCCAGATGTGAATGAGGCTTTACTCAACAAGGCCTACGTCTATGCGATGCAAAAGCATGGCGACCAAAAGCGCGCTTCCGGTGACCCGTATTTCTCCCATCCCCTTGAGGTCGCCGCGATTCTCACTGAAATGCGATTGGATGAAGAGACCATCGCTGTCGCTTTGCTGCACGACACAATTGAGGACACCTCCGCCACCCGCCGCGAGATCAACGAGTTGTTTGGCGACAATATCGGCAGTCTGGTCGAGGGCCTGACAAAGCTGAAGCGGCTCGATCTGGTATCGAAAAAAACCGAACAAGCCGAAAACCTCCGCAAGCTGCTGTTGGCGATTGCGAAAGATGTGCGCGTGTTGCTGGTCAAGCTGGCCGACCGTTTGCACAATATGCGCACGCTGGGTGTGATGCGGCCCGACAAGCGCCAACGCATTGGCGAAGAGACGATGGATATCTATGCACCGCTTGCCGGGCGCATGGGCATGCAAGACATGCGTGACGAATTGGAAGACCTGTCGTTTCTCAACATCAATCCCGAAGGCTATCACACCGTCACAAAACGGCTCAGTGAGCTGTCGGCCAACACAAAGCCGGTCATCAAAGAAATTACCGATACGCTGACAGGTCTGCTGGCCGACAATGGCATTCATGCCAAGGTCAGCAGCCGCCAAAAGCGACCTTGGTCTGTGTTCCGCAAAATGGAGACGAAGGGCCTTGCCTTTGAGCAACTGTCCGATATTTTCGGCTTCCGCATCATCGTCGATACGCCCGATGAGTGCTACCGCGCACTGGGCATTGTGCATCGGGAATGGAAAACGGTGCCTGGCCGGTTCAAGGATTACATCTCCAACCCGAAGCAGAACGACTACCAGTCTTTGCACACCACAATTGTCGGCCCGTCAAAGCAGCGCGTTGAGCTGCAGATACGCACGAGGCGCATGCACCAGATTGCTGAATATGGTGTAGCGGCCCATTCGATTTATAAAGATTCCGCAGGTGCAGATGGTGTTGCAGGCAGCCTCAGCTTTGAAGAAAGCAATGCCTATGGCTGGCTGCGGCAAACCATCGAAAACCTGTCTGTTGGTGACCATCCAGAAGAGTTTATGGAGAACACCAAGCTTGAGCTGTTTCAGGATCAGGTGTTTTGTTTCACCCCTAAAGGCCGTTTGATTGCTCTGCCAAAAGGCGCAACACCCGTCGACTTCGCCTATGCGGTGCACACCAGTGTGGGCAATGCCTGCATCGGGGCAAAAATCAATGGGCGCATCATGCCGCTTGTCACAAGGCTCGCCAATGGCGACGAGGTCGAAATCATCCGCTCCTCCAATGCCACACCGCCCGCAGCATGGGAAAACATGGTGGTCACTGGAAAAGCGCGTTCCGCCATCCGGCGCGCCACGCGTATGGCGGTGCGCAAGCAATATTCCGGCCAAGGCCACCGCAGTCTGGAACGCGCCTTTGCGCGGGCAGGGCGGCCGTTTTCGCGCGAAATTCTGGCCGCTTCAATTGAACGATTGGCTTTTCAGGATGTTGATGATGTGCTGACTGCCGTCGGTCGTGGTGAGCTGGCGTCCAGCGATGTGGTGCGTGCCGTCTATAAGGATCATCAGTCGCAAGCGGTTGAGGCGGACAAATCCAAAGATGCCGCAGAGGGTTGGTTCAACCTGACGGAAAATGCATCGATGATGTTTCGTTTCTTAAATAAAAGTGACGATAGCGATAGCGGTGCGCGGGCGCTGCCGATGCGTGGGCCCGATGGTGAAATCGCGGTGAGTTTTTCGCGCGAGGGTGCCGTCCCCGGTGACCGTATTATCGGCATTTCAACGCCCGGTAGCGGCATCACAATTTATCCGATGCAGTCGCCTGCCTTGGCCAATTTTGATGACCAACCCGAGCGATGGATCGATGTGCGCTGGGACATGCACAGCGCGCAGAAGGACCGGTTTCGCGCGCGCCTGTCCGTCAACGTGTCCAACGAGCCGGGCACTTTGGCGGAAGTGGCAACGGTGATCGCAAAAAATGATGGCAACATTGACAAGCTGTCGATGCTGAGGACAGCGCCCGATTTTACTGAAATGAGCATTGATGTCGAAGTTTGGGATGTAAAACACCTCAACCGTATATTGGTGGAGTTGCGCAAATCGCCAAGCGTGGGTACCGCTGATCGCGTCTTTGGCTAAACAGGAATTTCGCTATGAACACCGAGCAGGTAATTGATATTTTTCGCAGTGCGGGTGCGGTACTGGAAGGCCACTTCATCCTGACGTCAGGATTGCGCAGCCCGGTATTTCTGCAAAAGGCCCGGGTGTTCATGCATGCTGATAAAACCGAGCAATTGTGCAAGGCGTTGGCGCAGAAAATTACCGCGGCGGGCCATGGCGATGTCGACTATCTGGTGGGCCCGGCAGTCGGCGGCCTGATCCCGGCCTATGAGACGTCGCGCCACATGAAGGCACCGGCCATATGGGTTGAGCGCCAGGATGGTGTGTTCAAGCTGCGCCGCTTTGAAGTAGCGCCCGGTGACAAGGTGGTGATTGTCGAAGACATCGTCACCACCGGCCTGTCGATCCGCGAGACGGTGCAATGCATGCAGGATTTGGGTGTCGAGGTCGTGGCTGCTGCATGCATTATCGACCGTTCTGCAGGCAAGGCCGACGTGGGTGTGCCGCTGATTGCGCTGGCCGAGTATGAGGTGCCGGCTTATGAGGCTGATAAATTGCCGCCGGAACTGGCCGCTTTACCAGCAATTAAACCTGGCAGCCGAAATATCTGATTTATTGCTATTTGTAGACAGATTGGTCATTAAACCAACACTATCATGCGTCATAATGCTCTTGAAGGGTTTTGACGTTCGATGTTGTTTAAGCGCAGAAGTGAAACAGGTTGGTTTGAAAAGGCGAAGCTAGCCGTCTGGCCGCGCCGTAACCATGCGCGCTCTACCCGTTATGTTTTCAAGCGTGTGTTGAGAATTCGAGCGACACCGCACGCCATCGCCGCAGGCGTGGCCGCTGGCGTGTTTGCGTCCTTCACCCCGCTGATGGGTTTGCATTTTTTCATTGCCTTTGGCTTGGCGTTTTTGTTCCGGGGCTCGTTCATCGCGGCAGCTTTGGGCACCGCTATCGGCAATCCGCTCACCTTTCCGGCTATCTGGGCATCCACCCTCGCGCTGGGTTCCACCATTTTAGGCTATGCGTCCGGCGCTTCGGCACATGGTTTTGTGCACTTGTTTCAAAGTCATGGTTTGCTGGCGGTATGGGAGCCATTCATCAAGCCTATGTTGATTGGCGCATTGCCCATTGGTGGCGCAGCGGCGATCGGCATTTATATTTCCAGCCGGTTTGCGGTGGCAGCGTTCCAAAAGCGCCGGGCGGAAAAACGCCGCGTGGCAAACGATAACGGGCGCGCTTCAGGCAAAACCGCTAAAAAAGCTGACAAAGCCGACACGGTGCTCGCAGCAAAGGCCAAAGCGCGCGCATGATTATCGGCCTTGGTAGCGATCTGATTGATATTAGGCGCATTGAGAAGACACTGGAACGGTACGGCCCGCGCTTTACTGACCGTGTTTTCACCGACATTGAACAGCAAAAATCGGACCGTAGGCGCGAACGCGCGGCCTCTTACGCAAAGCGGTTTGCCGCCAAAGAGGCAATGTCGAAAGCGCTTGGCACTGGCATTTCCAACGGTGTCTACTGGCGCGACATGGGCGTCATCAATCTGCCCGGCGGCAAGCCGACCATGAAATTGACCAATGGCGCAGAAACGCAACTTCTGAAGATGATGCCGAAGGGCCATAGCCCCACCATCCACATCACCATCACCGATGATTATCCTTTGGCGCAAGCCTTTGTGATCATCGAAGCCCTGCCCACCAAATAGCCTCATTGCATGTCAATCATTGCAGCCAATTCATT
>JBAUIL010000135.1:0-7071 GCA_049682915.1 Ahrensia sp.
TCGCGATGATCCAAAACCATGCGAACTGCACGCTCGCGTATCTCAGGTGAAAATTTGTTCGTTGTCTTGCTCATAATGGCTCCTTCTACTCAAGAGTTGGAGCCTCCGGCAATCCCGGGGCGGTTCAACCTGAGGCTTGGCTATGACCACCTGCTGCGCCTGATGAAGGGCTTCGCAGGAGGCCAAAGCCTCAATCCGAGCGTTGTTCCGAAGGTGTTATGGCAGCGAATTTATCTCTCGGGACATGGACCTTTGGGCATACCAGCGGGGCGTCACCTTGGACTTCTCAAGGCCGGGGAAGCCAACCGACAATGCCTACATCGAGGCGTTCAACAGCAAACTCCGATCCGAATGCCTGAACGCTCATTGGTTTATGGGGCTTGAAGATACGGCTGAAAAGTTGGAGGCTTGGCGTAGAGACTACAACGAAGAAAGACCGCACAGCGCGATTGGGAACAACGTCCCAGCAGCGCTAATGAAATTGCCAGACGCATCCAGCCCGTCTGCGTGATCAAAGGGCGGAAAATCTAGCCCCTAGCGGGGACACTTCGGGTAGCACAGCACAACGTGAACAGGGCTAGCTTATGAATGGGTACATTCTGGGGAGCAGGTCATCGCTTCCTTGTTGGTCCGGTTCATTCGCTCGACCTGACCGTTTGTCCAAGGATGCTTCACTTTCGTGAGCCGATGCTCGATGCCATTTTCTCGACACCGCATGTCAAACATGTGGGTCATGTATCGCGCCGTTGGGCCGTTGGCACAGCACAGTGGAAAGGTGAACTGGATGCCTTTGTCCGTGAGAACCGTATGAATCTTGTACGGGGCGACCTTGATGAGCGCCACGAGGAAGGCTTGAAGTGCACCCCTTCTTTGGACCACCCCGAGCTGGAATTTTCGGGGTGTTTGGCTCAGATGGCGACAACCGCCGATGAGCCTTTCATGAGCGAAATCGGCGGCTTGTTGCCGATCGCGCTGTGGGGTCGGACGGTATTATAGTCCTTACGCCATTCCTCCATTTTTGAGCGAGCGTCGTCAAGGCTCAAGAACCAGTGGGCGTTCAGATGGCGTAATCGGGACTTTGCGCCCGGTTCCGCCGGTGTTCTTTTTTCCGGCACTGGACATAGCCAAGGAGGACGAGAGATGGCTGCGCTTTATGCTGGGTTGGATGTGTCGCTGGAGCTGACCAGCGTTTTTGTTGTTGACGAAGAGGGGCGGATGGTCCTTGAGGCCAAGGTGGCCTCTGAACCAGATGCGATCATTCGTGAGCTACGCGAGGCATCTGGCGACTACGTTCGTGTTGGCCTCGAAGCTGGGCCGCTTTCGCAATGGCTGTGGTTTGGCCTCAAGGATGCCGGATTGCCGGCGGTATGCATCGAGGCCCGGCACGCAAAGGCGGCGATGGTGGCGATGAATCGGAACAAGAATGACCGCAATGATGCACGTTCACTCGCTCAGTTGATTCGATCGGGCTGGTTCAAGGCCGTCCATGTTAAGTCGCGGCCCAGCCAGGAACTGCGTACACTGCTGACCGCACGCGAGTTCTACGTCAACAAGCTCCGGGACCACGAGAACGAGATCCGCGGTGTGCTTCGCCTCTTCGGTCTGAAGGTTGGCAAGGTTGGTGCGCGGGACTTCGAGGCGCGGACTCGCGAACTTGTCGCCGGCGATCCGCTCCCTGAACTGTGCATCCATACGCTGTTGGCGGGGCGGGCGGCGATGAAGATGGCTCTTGCCGATCTGCACCGTGCCTTGCTGCGCCTGACGGAGAACGACGAACTTTGCCGACGCTTCATGACGATCCCTGGTGTCGGGCCGGTGACGGCGCTGGCGTTCAAAGCGACGATCGATGATCCTGCCAGATTCCGAAGATCGAATGATGTCGGCGCTCATCTCGGGCTAACGCCCCGACAGTATCAGTCCGGGGAGACCGATATTCGAGGCCGCATATCCCGGTCCGGCGATGCCTTTACGCGCACGGCGCTCTTCACCGCCGCCCATGTGATGCTGACCCGATCGCGGCAATGGACCGCAATTCGGGCATGGGGTGTGCGGATCGCGCAGCGCAGCAGTCTGAAGAAAGCCAAGATCACCGTGGCAAGGAAGCTGGCGGTGATTATGCATCGCATGTGGCGCGACGCGACTCCATTCCGTTGGGGTGCTGAAGCATGAACTGACTCTTAACCAACCGAGGCGTTCAAGTCTCCAGGTCACAACCGGTTCCCGTCAGGGACGGGGATGAGGCGAAGGCCGCACGAGTGTCTGGGCTGCATATGCGCGCAAAACCGCAAGCCCGCCGTTTAGCATGGTCCGCCTCACCTTCGACCACCATTATGCGGCGCGCCAACGTGCCGACCGCGGACAGAAGCATGACCCCAGACGGAACCAAGAAGTGCCAGGCCAAACTTGACAGCCACGTCCCGATTACAGAAGGCACTCACTGCGGAGTTTGCCATTGAACGACTCGATGAACGCATTGTCGGTCGGCTTGCCGGGCCGCGAGAAGTCCAGAACGACGCCACGCTGGTAGGCCCATAGATCAAGATCGCGAGAGATGAACTCCGAACCCTGATCGACCCGGATCGTCTTCGGATACCCGACCTGTTTGCAGACATGGTCGAGGGTTCGCACCACATCTTCGCCGCGGTAATTGAACCGGGGATCAACGACCGGCGAGAACCGCGAGAAGGTGTCGACGACCGTCAAAACACGCAACTTGCGGCCTGTCGCCAACTGATCGTGGACAAAATCCATTGCCCAAACATCATTGGAATGAACGGCATCCGAGCGGTCCTCGCGCAACTTCGCCTTCACACGTCGCTTTGGTGTCTTGTTCCTCAGCTGCAAACCCAACTCATTGTAAAGGCGATAGATTCGCTTTGCATTCACAGGCCAGCCCTCCCTTCGCAGCAATACATGGTTGCGACGATAACCATATCGCACCCGCGTGGCCGCGATCTCCTTGATCCGCCTCTTCAAGGCAGCCTGATCACCGCGCCTCGACTTGTAGGTGTAGAGTGAACGATCGATCCTCAGGCAGGCACACGCACGACGGATCGATACCTTCCAGTCGCTACAGACCTCATCAACAAGTCGGCGGCGGCGAGCAGGCTTCAGAGCTTCTTTGACAGAACATCCTGCAACATCGCCTTGTCGAGCGTCAGGTCCGCAACGATCTTCTTCAGACGACTGTTCTCATCTTCCAGCTGGCGCATCTTCTTGACCTCGGACGGCGTCAGCCCGCCATAGCGCTTGCGCCAGTTGTAAAACGTCGCATCGCTGATCCCGGCCTTGCGGCAAACCTCCGCGACCGGTGTGCCTTCATCGGCCTGGCGCAAAATGAACGCAATCTGCGCCTCAGAAAACTTCGACTTGTTCATGGAATTCTCCTTCTCCCGTACGGGGGATCATAATTGGAAAATTCCAGCTCAAAACGGTCCGGTTTGGCGGGAGCACGTCAGTGCCGAACCCGGCAACGGGAAATACGGCTTTACGAACGGGTTTCATGTGGGGGCTTTCTGAACGTCGTCTTGTGTTGAAAATGCGGGGTCGGTGAAGAGGTGAATTACCAGGAAACCTGGGCGCTACCCAGAATAGCCGCCGGTCTGATACCAGCGCCAGGCATCTTCGATCATGTGCGGCAGGGTCGAGCGCTCCGGCACCCAGCCCAATTCTTCGGCCGCGCGCCGGCTGCCGGAAACCAGTGCCGCGGCATCGCCCGCCCTTCGCGGGCCAAAGCTGTGCGGAACGTCATGGCCTGTTGCGGCCTTACATTCAGCAATCACCTCTTTGACCGAGAAGCCGGTGCCTGTTCCCAAGTTGAACACCCGGCTGCCTTTGCCCTCGAGAAGCCACTCCAGACCCTTGATGTGGGCATCGACGAGATCCATCACATGGACATAGTCACGCACGCAGGTGCCGTCAGGCGTGGGGTAATCCGTGCCGTAGATGGTCAGGGCCTCCCGTTTGCCAGCGGCAGCCTCGATCATCACTGGGATCAGGTGGGTTTCTGGTTGATGCCATTCACCGACTTCGGCTTCAGCGTCGGCGCCCGCAACGTTGAAATACCGGAACACCACCGCCTCAAGGCAGTGGCTCACGCCAAAGTCCTGCAGGATCTCTTCGACCGCGCGTTTGGAAGCGCCATAGGCGTTTAGCGGCATCTGGGCGCTCTGTTCATCGAGCACTACGCCGTCTTGATCGCCATAGGTCGCGCAGGTCGAGGAAAAGACCATGTGCTTACAGCCCGCAGCCACCATGGCCTCAACCAGGTTGAGAGACCCCAGCACGTTGTTGCGCCAGTAACGCCCTGGCTCGCGTGTCGCCTCCCCCACTTGGCTCAGTGCTGCAAAATGCATGACCGCAACGGGTCCGTATTTAGCAAACACCGCATCCAGCGCGTCACGGTCCAGAAGATCGCCCTGCACGAAGGGGCCGAACTTCACCGCACTGGCCCAGCCTGTGACCAGGCTATCGAAGGTAACTGGAACGTAGCCCTGCTGCGCCAGCAGTTTGCAGGCATGAGAGCCGATATAGCCAGCACCGCCCGTGACCAAGACATGTTTCATTGAATCTACCCTTCAAATGCCCGTTTGTGTTGACGGCTGGTTTCAAATGGACCGCAGCTGGTCGGCCTCAACCGCAAACCGCGTCTGACCGCCCATGATTTCCATGAGGACGCAGACGCGCCGATCAGGTGCGATCTTTTCCACCTCTGCCACGAAATTGGCAAACGGTCCCTTGGTCAGGGTCACCTGATCGCCGAGCTTCAGAAGCTTCGGCGGCAGCAGCTTGCCCTTTGCATCACAGCGCAGCATCAGCTACGAGACCAGATCCAGCGGCACAGCGGTCGGTTCTTTGCCGAAGCTCACCAGCCGGGTGATGCTATAGGTCGAGTTCACGGTGCGCCATAACCCGCGGTCGACATCGAAGGCCACGAAGATGTAGCCTGGGAACAGTGGCCGCATGGCGGTGACGAACATGTCGTTCCGTTGTCTCGTCTCCTCTTCCATCGGCAGGAAGGTCTGGAAGCCCTGACGCTTGAGGTTCTTGTCCGCGATGTTGGCGCAGTTTGGCTTTAGCTGCGCCAGAAACCAGCTTGTGCCGCGATCATGGAATGTCATCTCTCAGCCTCGCTGGAACTATACCGCGTACCTATAGCTGAAGGGAAAATATATGCAATTAGGCCTTTCAGGGGGGACAGGGCAATCGCGCTTCAAAACCCTTCAATGAGGGCACGAAGGAAATCGTTGCTCCAGCCTGCTTTCTTGAACTTGAGGCGGTTTGAGCCTTTTGCGGTATCTGCCTTGATGATGCCCAAAGCGATCCTTCGCAAAGCGGCAAAGTTGGCGGGCACGTTGTCTTTTCAGGCCCGGTGCTGGTCGTCATTCATCACGACATCGAGTGACCAATGCAGACTGTTCTCAATCTCCCAGTGGCCCCGGATCAGCGTAAAGTGGACGACTTTTACGCCGCCCGCACCGCCAATAGGACGGCGCTACCGTGGTCTAATTTTGCACCGCCGTTCTCATGCTCAGCGATGCGCGTAGGTCTGCGGAAACATGGCAGGAGTTCCTCGATTGCTTTGTTCTCGACGAAGAGATCGTCGCGTGTGTCAAGACATATTCCCCACGGTAACAATCGGACAGTTACGATATAACGTACCGATCGCGCTGCATAATCTCGGTGACAACCCCAGCCCGTCACCGCGATGACAGCCGGAAAACTCCAAAGGCCGGCGGTTCAAGGTTGGGTCTCAGAGCACGTCCACTCAATCAAAACCAGATTTAGTCTTCAAAAAAGGCGATGTAAGACTTGATTAGACGACGACGCAGACGCTGCCAGGCGTGCGACTTTTCCACGTAAACCGCCGCTGTCTGTACAGATACATGAACAGGTGGCTCAAGCAAAATCTGCCGGAATGCCAGCGCGCCTGTATCCAGTTCGTCGAATTCGACTTGATTTCCGTCTATTAGCGGCGATGTCAAATTCTCGTAGTAAGCCGCATCTACGGCGCGAATTAGCGCTGCGGCCAGCGAGGCCGGGTCGGCAGGCGTCAACAACAAGGCGTGCGGCAAGGCATCTTCACGCGTATTCTCGGCGTCGATATCCACGACCGGCAAGCCGCACGCAGCCATTTCAAAAGGGATGCGCGACGGATTGCTGGCGCTGATACACAAGCCGACCGATGCTTGATTGTAGAGCTTGGCGCATGCCTGACGGGATTGAACACCGAGATGCCTGGTCGGAAGCTCAGGTGCCCGCACAGATCCGTAGGAACAGATCGCGATATCGGGCCGACGTTCCTGGACGATGCGCAATGTCGTCTGGGCAAGCGCGGCACAGCGACGCGGCTTCTCGGGTTGATGTAAATAGCAGATCGCCTTTGACCGCCGCGGCGAGGTTTCTCGCGCATAGACCTGGCGATCAACCGTGAACGGCATGACGAAAGGTGTTATGCTAGAAAGGCCTCCAACTTTTTGGGCCAACCAACGACCTAACACGATCGGCGTCAATCCTAGTCGATAGCTTTGCTCGGCTTTTAGATACTGATCACCATGGGGATAAAACCATGGTTCGTAGTCCTGGATAAAGTAAGCCTTGCGTGGCGCGTTGCAGGCGGCGACATCAAAAGCCGTGCGCCAGGAGGTCGCGACAACGAGGTCGGCTGGTCTAGCCACAGCCTCGTGCCCCAACTCGACCTCGATACCCATTTTTGCCAGCAAAGTCTGAAGTTCGCGAATTCTGGCGCGGCGTGAGGAGAATGGCGAAGATACGTCGCGCATGTCTACGCAGGCAATGCAGTGCAATCCATCAGCAACCATCCTTGCCATGTGGGTATATATTGTGCCATGCCCACCGGACGCCCTGATAGGAAACGGAATAAGCCAGCGAACTATCGGTTTGCTGCTCATTGCCGACGAAACCAGGACCGGGACTGTAGTTTGGCCTTGATGCTGTGGATCTCGGCGAGCCGCTGTTCCGCGATTTCGTAGAGATCGTTTCGCTCCGCGCCGAGGCGGTTGATCTCTGCAAGGCGTTGCTCCGCGATTTCGTAGAGATCGTTTCGCTCCG
>JBAUIL010000136.1:0-31305 GCA_049682915.1 Ahrensia sp.
ATATGGTTGAAAATATACAGCCGGTTGGCAAAGCGCTCATGCAGCAGGCACAGGCCGGTATCGGGCGATTCCATCAGCACTTCCAGCCCCATCGTGTCCTCAAGGTCTTCGCGGCGAATTTCCGTCCAGCGTGAGACAGATACCTGAAAATCATCGGAAAAACCCGACAGATAGGGCGAGGCGGGGTTGAGATTATGGTGGCGGTAAATGCCGTGCGCTTTGGTGTCGAGCGCGTGTTTGGGCACGCCGTGGAAATGGTTGATGGCCGCCATCGCACCCCAGCAAATGAAAAAGCTGGAATGAACATGGGTAGTTGTCCAATCGAATATCGCCTGAAGCTCGGTCCAATAGTTGACCTCGTCAAAGGGCAGCTTTTCAATTGGCGCACCGGTAATGATGAAGCCGTCGAATTTGCGGTGCTTGATCTCATCCCATGTGTTGTAAAACGAAATCAGATGCTCTTCGGATGTGTTCTTGGATTCGTGCGAGCCGATGCGCACAAGCGTCAGATCAATCTGCAGAGGCGAGGAGCCGAGCAACCGGGCAATCTGGGTTTCGGTGACGACCTTGTTGGGCATCAGGTTGAGCAGGGCGATTTGCAGCGGTCGGATGTCCTGGCGTGCCGCTTCGCTTTCCGGCATCACCATAATACCTTCTTGCAGCAGTTGTTTGCGGGCGGGCAAGGTATCAGGAATTCGAATAGGCATGGACGCAACTCTCAACTCGTCCGCCAGGCGGACAAAAAACCGGTAACGACAAATCGCTACCGGTGCATCCCTGCGGCCCTTTAGCGACTTGTTTAACGTGGCTGCAAGCCGACCGGCAAATCACCACAGGCGCTATTTTTAACGCAGGCTCAGGCAGGCGTCAATTCGCGGGCCCTTATGCCTAGCGGGTGGGGACCGGTGTGTCGCCGGTGTAGTCGTAAAAGCCGCGCTTGGTCTTGCGGCCCAGCCAACCGGCTTCGACATATTTGACCAGCAACGGGCAGGGCCGGTATTTGGTGTCGCCCAGCCCGTCATGCAGCACCTGCATGACCGCCAGACAGGTGTCTAGGCCGATAAAGTCAGCCAGCTCCAGCGGCCCCATGGGGTGGTTGGCACCGAGCCGCATGGAAGCGTCGATCGATTCAATGGAGCCGACGCCCTCATGCAGCGTGTAGACCGCCTCATTGATCATCGGCAGCAGGATACGGTTGACGATAAAGGCGGGAAAATCTTCTGACACAGTGGCCTGTTTGCCAAGCGCTGCAACATAGGCTTTGGCCGCCTCAAAAGTCTCGTTGCCTGTCGCGATGCCGCGCACCAATTCCACCAGTTGCATGCGCGGTACCGGGTTCATGAAATGAATGCCCATGAATTGCGCGGGCCGGTCGGTTTGCGCAGCAAGGCGTGTAATCGAGATCGACGACGTGTTCGATGCAATCAGCGCGTCCGGCTTTAACGTCTTGCAAAGCGCGGTGAAGATGGCCGTCTTGACGCTTTCATTTTCGCTTGCCGCCTCAATGACCAGATCGCAATCGCCTAACGCATCCAGGCCGCCAGCCGGTGCCATGCCGTTGATGATGGCGTCGCGCGCGGCGGCATCCATTTTATCTTTGTCGACGAGTTTCTGGGTTTGGGCGCTGATTTTTGCGATGGCATTTTGCGCGTTTTCCAGGGCCACATCGCTAAGGATGACCTGATAACCCGCACCGGCGGAAACCTGCGCAATGCCCGCGCCCATTTGACCGGCACCGATGATGCCAATTTTTTTGATGTCGACCATCGCGTCTCTCCCCTGAAGTGTCAGCGCACTGTGCTTATGTTGCAGCGCAATGTAAATGGCTGGTGCGGCTTATTCAATGAAGGTGACTTCAACGCCGCGGCGCACCATGACTGCCAGTTCCAGCGCGTCCCAATTGGTCAGCCGCACGCAGCCCACGCTGGCGGTGATACCGATTTCGGAGGGTTCCGGCGTGCCGTGTATGCCGTATGTGCGTTTAGACAGGCCGATCCACGCATTGCCAACCGGGCCGTTGGGGCCGGGCGGCAGCAACACCAAGCCACTTGCCAGACCGGGTTGGGCGGAGCCCTTCGGATCATAGGTGTAGGCTGGGTCCTGCGCTTTGTTGCGCACCGTGTGGGTGCCGACGGGCGACGGCGTGGCGGCAGAGCCGATGGAGGCGGGATAGGCGGCAATCAGCGCGCCCTGACTGTCGTAAGCGCGCACTTGAAGTGCGCCTTTGTCCGCTTCAATACGGGCAACGCGTTTTTGAAGATAACGACCGACATCAGGCACCCGAATGGTGGTGCCGACCGCGCTAAAATCCGCATCGGGATTGAGCGTTTGCAGATAGTCTTCGTCGATATGGAAACGCTCGGCCAACATCTCGTGGGCATCGCGAAAACCGAGAAAGGCCAAGCTTGCCTGATGGATGTAGAGCGGTGGCAGCTTGGGCGTGAACGGTCCGGCCACATCTTGCGCGGTGATCGTGTAATCGGTGAAAAACGGCGTGTCGGTCACTGGCATTTGCGCGGGGTTGAGCACCTCGTCTGGGTGAAGCCGGTTATAGGTCTCAAGTGCAGTGCGGAAGCGGGCAGTGTCGCGCCCGTCAATGACGCCCGGCGAAAAGCCGCGCCTGTCCAAGATGATTTGCAGTGATGCGATGACCGGCGACGGTGCAACGGACGGCGGGACATAAAGCTGGGTGCCGCCGATGGTGAGATCGTCAAACTGGTCAGAAGTTGGCGGCAATGCACTGGCACCCGTTGTCGCTATCAGCGACAACAGCGCGAACAGTGGGGCGGCGAACAAGCAAAGGAGAGGGCGCAGTTTCATGCCAGCCCTATCGCATTGAAACGATGGGCCGACAAGAGAGCAACCGCGTGTCAGAGCAATTCCGGAAATACTCAAGAGCATAGAAATGCGGGCGCCCACCAAGGCGCCCGCATTGAGTTCAGTTGCGGCGATGATGTCTACGCTCACGCCGCTTGGCACTGTGCATGCTCACGCCGCTTGGCTTTGTTTACGCTCACGCCGCTTGGCTCCCTCTACGCTCACGCCGCTTGGCTGGTATCGTCATTGTCGGCGTGTTTGGTTGCTTTGAAGTTCAGGCGGTCGGAGCCAACCAAAACCTTGACCGTGCTGCCATCCAAAATATCACCACTGAGGATGCTTTCGGCCAGCGGGTCCTGCACCTCACGTTGAATGACGCGTTTAAGCGGGCGCGCACCATAGGCCGGATCATAGCCGCGTTCTGCCAGCCACGCCCGCGCATCCTTGTCGAGGTCGAGCGTGATCTTGCGGTCTGCCAACAATGCGGCCAAGCGTTTGAGCTGAATGTCGACAATCGCGCCCATATCTGCCCGCTTCAAGCGGTGGAACAGGATCGTCTCATCGACACGGTTGAGGAACTCTGGCCGGAATGAGGCTTTCAGAACGCCCAGCACATCATCACGCACATCGGCGACATCCTGCTCGTCGGTCAAGTTGACCAGATAGCCCGAACCGAGGTTGGATGTCATGATGATAAGCGTGTTGCGGAAATCAACCGTGCGGCCTTGGCTGTCGGTCAATCGTCCGTCGTCAAGCACCTGCAAGAGCACGTTGAACACATCGGGATGCGCCTTTTCGATCTCGTCAAACAGCACCACCTGATAGGGCCGGCGTCGGACGGCTTCGGTCAACACGCCGCCTTCGTCATAGCCGACATAGCCGGGAGGCGCACCGATCAGTCGGGCGACAGAGTGCTTCTCCATGAACTCGCTCATGTCGATACGGACCATCGCTTGGTCATCATCGAACAGGAAGCTGGCCAACGCTTTGGTCAGCTCGGTTTTGCCGACACCGGTCGGCCCGAGGAAGATGAACGAACCCAGCGGACGGTTGGGATCCTGAAGGCCTGCGCGGGCGCGACGCACCGCCTTGGAAACCGCTTGCACGGCTTCACCCTGGCCGACGACGCGCCTGGCAATCTCGTCTTCCATGCGCAGCAGTTTATCGCGTTCGCCTTCCAGCATCTTGTCCACCGGCACACCGGTCCAGCGTGAAACGATGTGGGCGATGTGGTCGGGCGTGACGGTTTCTTCCACCATCGAGCCTGCGCCTTCGCCCTGTTTTTCCGCTTCGGCGAGTTTCGCTTCCAACTCGGGAATGGTGCCATAGGCCAGTTCACCAGCCTTTTGGAACTCACCTTCGCGTTGCGCTGAAGCCAGAGCGTTGCGGGCAGTGTCGAGCGCGCCTTTCAGCGCTGCGGCGGTGCCAAGCTTTTCCTTTTCGCGCTGCCACTTGTTGGTGATCTCAGCGCTTTCTTCCTCAAGGTTGGCAAGGTCCTGTTCCAGTTTTTTCAGCCGGTCCTTGGACGCGCTGTCGGTTTCAACCTTCAATGCTTCGCGCTCGATTTTCAGCTGAATGATCTTGCGGTCGATCTCGTCCAAAGCTTCCGGCTTGCTGTCGACCTGCATGCACAGGCGCGACGCGCTTTCGTCCACCAGGTCAATGGCCTTGTCGGGCAAAAACCGGTCGGTGATGTAGCGGTTGCTAAGGGTTGCGGCGGCAACCAGCGCGCTGTCGGAAATACGCACCTTGTGGTGCTGCTCATATTTCTCCTTCAGGCCGCGTAGAATTGACACGGTGTCTTCGACGGTCGGTTCGTTGACAAACACAGGCTGGAAGCGCCGGGCGAGAGCCGCGTCTTTTTCGACGTGCTTGCGATATTCATCAAGCGTAGTCGCGCCTACGCAGTGCAGTTCACCACGCGCCAGAGCAGGCTTGAGCAGGTTGGAGGCGTCCATCGCGCCATCAGCTTTGCCCGCGCCCACCAGCGTGTGCATCTCATCGATGAACAGGATGATCTGGCCCGCTTCGCTTTGCACCTCATTGAGCACCGCTTTCAAGCGCTCTTCAAACTCGCCGCGATATTTCGCGCCGGCAATCAGCGCGCCCATGTCGAGCGCCATCAGCTTTTTGTTGCGCAGGCTTTCGGGCACATCGCCATTGATGATGCGCAGCGCCAAACCTTCAGCAATGGCTGTTTTACCGACGCCCGGTTCACCGATCAGCACGGGGTTGTTCTTGGTGCGGCGCGACAGGATTTGGATGGCACGGCGGATTTCCTCGTCGCGGCCAATGACCGGGTCCAGCTTGCCGTCGCGTGCATTGGCGGTCAGGTCCTGGGCGTATTTTTTCAACGCATCATAGCCTTGCTCGGCGTTTGCGCTGTCGGCGGTGCGGCCCTTGCGCATATCATTGATGGCTTCGTTGAGGCCCTTGGGCGTCACGCCTGCTTTGGCGAGAATGTCAGCAGTCTTGGCTGATTTTTCGATGGCCAGCGCCAATAAAAGCCGTTCAACCGTGACAAAGCTGTCACCGGCTTTTTCAGCGGCCTGCTCAGCGGTGTTAAACACTTTTGCCAGTGGCTGGGCGAGATATAGCTGCCCGTTGCCGCCTTCGACGATGGGCATTGCATTAAGTGCCGTCTCGACGCCCAATTTGGCATCTTTGGGTCGGCCACCGGCGCGTTCGATCAGTGAGGATGCAAGCCCCTCGCTGTCATCAATAAGTACTTTGAGGATTTGCTCTGGCGCAAACTGTTGATGGCCTTTGCCGAGCGCATAGGTTTGTGCCGACTGGATGAAGCCGCGCACGCGTTCTGAGTATTTTTCCATATTCATGGTCTGGTCTCCAATCTTTCACACGACCTTTCGACAAAGCGACGTGCGAGGGTTGATCGATGACGGGCTCCCGCATTCGGCAAGCCCTTCCAATGAGATATGGTGATGGCGTTATTGGGATAAAAGGGTTTTGTGCTTAAAAACAAAAAACCGGCGCTTAGGACGCCGGTTTTCAATTGTGTCTTTCAGTGCCAATCAGGCGTCGACAGCGGGCGCCGCGTCGGGCGCTTCATTGCCGGGCGCGCTATCAGCTGCGTCAGCTTTTTTTGCCGGGCGTCTGCGCTTGCGTGGTTTTTCGTCCGCGTTTGCTTGGTCGCCATCGGCGGTGTTTTCACCTGTGTCAGCTTCAGCACTGGGGCGGCGGCGGCGCGGTTTTGACTGTGCCGGCTGCTGCTCGGCCTCATGGGCGACCTCCGCCGGGGTGCCTTTTATTTCAGGCTGCTCACCGGTGTCATTGTCGTCGCCACTGTCATCGCCATGGTCGTCTCGTGAGTCGCTATTGCTAGGCTCATTGGCTTGACGCTCGGCGGCTTGGCGGTCGCGCTGCTCTTGCTCCTCGCGGGCCTGAGCTTGCGCGGCCATGATGATGCGCTTGTAGTGTTCGGCGTGCTGCAAATAGTTTTCCGCTACAACACGGTCGCCAGAAGACTGGGCATCGCTGGCCAGTGTTTCGTATTTGTCGGCAATTTGCTGCGCATTGCCACGAATTTTGACGTCGGGACCGTTGCTTTCATAGGAGCGCGAAAGGGGGTTCTGATTGCGCCCACGATTATTATTATTGTTGTTGTTATTATTGTTGTTATTGGTGGAGCTGCCGCGGCTACGCTGCCTGCGGCCCTGTTGTTGTGGTCTCATACTATGTCCGTATCAATTCACTTTTCAGAAATCGGATCGTTACGGAAACCATCAAGCGCGCGGCTTCGCGGCCGAGACAGTTTTCCGGATTAACATGTGCGTTTGCGCATTTTCGCCAACAAGCACCGTCCACTCATGGAATAGATTTTGTCATGAGATTTGGGGTTAGGTTTGGCGTCTAAGGCCATCTCCTACACAGTCACTAACCTCGATTGAGTGGCTTGCCAAGCTATTTTTTTAATTATGCCATGCGATTATTGCTATCTTGTGAAAGATAGCGCCCGATCGCGGCCACCATAATCTGCCATAGTATTCAGTAGCTTAAAGCCAGATGCTTCAAAGAACGCTGTGACCTGCATGCGTTGGGTGTGACCGATTTCGACCGCAAGAAGGCCGTCGCTTGCCAGAAAGGACAGGCCCCGCGCGGCGATAATGCCATAGGCGTTAAGCCCATCAACGCCCCCGTCAAGCGCCAGAATCGGATCATGGTCGCGCACCTCAATGTCGAGGTCGGCGAGTTCGGCTTGGGTAATGTAGGGCGGGTTGGAGACAATCAGATCAAAGGTGCCGCGAATAACAGTAAACCAGTCGGACTGAATGGTCGAAAACCGGTCAGCCAGATCAAGCGCTTGGGCGTTGGCATTTGCCGCGCGTAGCGCGTCGGGTGAAATATCAACACCAACCGCGGTCGCCTGCCTGACTTCGTTGATCAATGCCAGCGCAATCGCGCCGCTGCCGGTGCCCAAATCCAGGATCGAGCATCGGCCTGTGTCCTGGCATCGCTGTTTGACCCATGGCAATACCAAATCGACGAGGATTTCGGTGTCGGGTCGGGGCACCAGTGTTGCTTGATTGAGTGACAGCGGCATGCCGTAAAACTCGCGACTGCCAACAATGCGATGCACCGGTTCGCCACGCAAGCGCCGTGCAACCGCATGCGCGAGCACAGTTTTTTGGCGCTCAGTGATGGCGGTGTCAGGTTTCGTCAAGCGTGTCAGTGCACCGTGGCCGGTTGCATGTTCCAGCAGAATTGTCGCGTCCAGATCCGCGTTGTCTTTGCCTGAATTCGAAAGCTGACTCGCCACTTCATGATAGAGCGGCTCAAGCGTTTCAGCCTGCAAAAGGGGCGTTGATGCCATGGTTCAGGCTTCTCGGCTTGCGGTCAACAGCTGGGTCTGATGATCGGTGGTCAGGGCGTCGACTATTTCATCCAACTCGCCTTCGACCACGCGGTCGAGCTTATAAAGTGTGAGGTTGATGCGATGATCGGTGATGCGCCCCTGCGGGAAATTATAGGTGCGGATACGTTCAGAACGGTCGCCGGAGCCGACCTGAAGACGCCGTGATTCTGAACGCTCGTCGGCAGCTTTTTGGCGCTCGGCATCGTAGAGGCGGGCGCGCAGAACTTCCATCGCGCGTGCCCGGTTTTGGTGTTGTGATTTCTCTGCCTGCACAACCACAATGCCGGAAGGTATGTGGGTGATGCGGACGGCGGAGTCGGTGGTGTTGACGTGCTGTCCGCCAGCGCCAGATGCGCGCATGGTATCGATCCGGATGTCTTCGGTTCTGATTTCGATGTCGACCTCTTCCGCCTGCGGCAGCACCGCCACGGTTGCGGCTGAGGTGTGGATGCGCCCGCCGGCCTCGGTCTCTGGCACGCGCTGTACGCGGTGCACGCCGGATTCAAATTTCAGGCGCGAAAACACGTCGCTACCGGATACTTTGGCGATGATCTCCTTGTAGCCGCCGGCATCACCTGCGGAAGCCGAGATCATCTCGATCTTCCAATTGCGTGAGGCCGCGTAGCGCTCATACATGCGAAACAGATCGCCGGCGAACAAGGCCGCTTCAAGACCGCCCGTACCGGCGCGTATTTCCAAAATAGCGTCTTTGCTGTCGGCTTTGTCGCGCGGCAATAAAAGCAACTGAATATCGGCGCGCAGGGCCTCGCGTCTTTCGTCCAGATCCTGCAATTCATCACGGGCAAGCGCTGCCATGTCGGCGTCCGCGTCACCATCGGCCAGCATCACCTCAAGGTCAGCATGTTCGCGGTTCAGGGTTTCAAGCTCCTTGGTCTTGAGTGCGAGCGGCTCCAGTTCGGCATATTCTGCGGCAAGTTTGACATAGGTGTCGCCATCGGGGCCTTCCGCCATGAGCGCTTCGAGCATGTCGAACCGCTTGGCGACCTCTTGCAGTCGTTGTTCAGGCAGGTCGGTCATGGGGTTACAGTCCGATATTGTTGTCGCTTGCAAAGCGCTCGATCAGCATACGCACTTTGGCCGGATCGTTGGATGTTTCAATTTCAGGCCCGACAAGGGCTCTCAATGCGCCAATATCGGCTGCCAGCAGTGCGGCTTTGACAGGCCCGGTTGCAGCCGCTGACATGGACAAGCGGTTGATGCCGACTGCCATGAGCGCCAAGGCGGAGATGGGCGATCCGGCCATCTCACCGCACAAGGTCAGAGGCGTTTGCCTGGCGGTGGCAGCGTCAGCGATCAATTTCAGCACCCGCAGAAAGGAGGGCGACAGGGTATCGAAGCGGTTGGCAACATGCGCATTGGACCGGTCTGATGCCGTCATAAACTGGTGCAGATCGTTGGAGCCGATCGAGACGAAATCAACCGCAGCCATCAGGCCGTCCAGTTGATAGAGCAGTGCTGGCACTTCGAGCATGGCGCCCAAGCGCAGACGCAAGGGAAGCGGATGGCCAAAGCGCGAAAGGCGACCGACTTCTGAATTGATCAATGCCCGGCTGGCCTCGATTTCCGCCAGTTCGGTCACCATCGGCAACATGACGTTCAACTCGCGCCCGCCGGACGCCTTGAGCAGCGCGCGGATCTGGGTGCGGAACAGGCCCGGCCGGTCCAGCGCGATGCGCACGGCGCGCCAGCCCAGTGCCGGGTTTTCCTCATCGGGTGCATTGCGGAAATAGGGCAGCACCTTGTCGCCGCCGATATCAAGCGTGCGGAAGGTGACCGGCTTGTTGCCAGCGCCCGCGATCACCTTTCGGTAAAGCGCCTCCTGCGCCTCGGCGCGCGGGAAGGTGGAAGCGACCATGAACTGCAGCTCAGTGCGGTAGAGGCCGATGCCGTCAACGCCTGATTCTTCCACTTGCGGCAGGTCAACCAACAGGCCGGCATTCATCAGCAAGCTGAAGTCCTGGCCATCGGCAGTCTTTGAGGGCAGGTCACGCAGTTTGGCAAATTCGGCCTGACGCCGTGCGCGGAAACGCACTTTTTCAGCGTAGGCGGTCTCCACCTCTTGCTGCGGGCGCAGGTGAACGGTGCCTGCTTCACCATCGATGATAATCGCGTCCATGTGGTCCGCCATGGCGACAATGCCTTTGGCTTGGCCGACGACGGGAATGCCGATGGCGCGCGCCACAATTGCCACATGGCTTGTCGCCGCACCGTCCTCCAGCACCAGGCCGCGGACGCGATGGCGTGGATAATCTAACAAGTCTGCAGCGCCCATCGAGCGCGCCAGCACAATGGCGTCTTCCGCCATGTCATCGCTGGATGAGGCATGGCCGTTGCCGATCAATTGGCGCAATAGCCGGTTGGTCAGATCATCAAAGTCGCTCATGCGCTCGCGCAGATAAGCATCTGACGCCGCTTTGAAACGGGCGCGCATATCACTTTGGACTTTCTCAACAGCCGCTTCGGCGGTCAGACCGTTGCGGATGGCTTCTTCGATACGCGTTACCCAGCCTTTGTCGTGGGCAAACATGCGATAGGTTTCGAGCACTTCACGGTGCTCGCCGTCAAAGGCGACTTCGCCGCGTTCCAGCATGTCATCAATGGTCAGACGCAGCGCGCGGATTGCCTCACGCAGCCGCTTTATTTCTTCGTCACTGTCATCATTGAACAGTTTGGAAATCACCACGCGCGGCTCATGCAGCACGACATGGCCCAGCCCGACACCGTCGCAGAGCGGGCTGGCTTGCAGCGTGATGGGTTTTGTCAAATCCAGCTCGACGCCACCGGCTGACAGGCGCTTCAAATCGCCGGCCGCTATCAGTTCGCCGATCACCATGGAAACGGTTTCAAGCGCCTCCATCTCGTCGTCGGTGTAAATCCGGTTGGCTATGTTCTGGATGACCAGCACGCCCAGCGTACGCCCGGCGCGTAAAATCGGCACGCCGAGAAAGGCGTTATACAGTTCCTCACCGGTTTCAGGCAGATAGGCAAAGGCGGGGTGCTTTTGCGCCTCGGAAAGGTTCAGCGAGCGCGCCGATGAGGCGATCGTACCAACCAGACCTTGGCCGAGTTTCAATAGGGAGCGGTGAACAGCGTCTTCACGCAGGCCGATGGTGGCAAACAACTCCAGCACGCCATCGGCGCGCAAGACATAGGTCGAACACACCTCCGCTTCCATCGACTGGGCGATTTGGCGCACAATGGCATTGAGGCGCTCTTGCGGCTCCATGGCATCGGCCATGATTTCCCGCAATCGGCGCAGCAAAACCCGTGGTCCTGCATTGTGCTCACGCATCTAGCGACGTGCCCCTTCGATCGTGTGTCGGTTCAACCTCTATCTATAGCGCGATGACGGCGTAAATGTTAGCCTTTATCGAGGCCGTAGACGCTGTGCAGTGTACGCACCGCCAGCTCCGCGTAAGCACCGTCGATCAGAATGGAAATTTTGATTTCCGATGTCGTAATGGCGCGGATGTTGATTGATTTTTCAGCAAGCGCTTTGAACGCGGTTGCCGCTACCCCGGCATGGGAACGCATGCCAATGCCGATAACAGACACTTTGACGAGACCCGCTTCAGACTGCACAGTTTCAAAGCCGATGGCGTCGCGGTTGGCTTCCAGGGCCGCCATGGCTTTGCTCAGGTCACCGCTTGGAACGGTGAAGGTCATGTCGGTCGTGTTACCGTTTTCGGAAATATTCTGGACGATCATGTCCACATTGATGCCGGTTTCAGCCATTGGGCCGAAGATGGCTGCTGAGATGCCCGGCCGGTCCTGTAATCGGCGGAGTGAGATTTGCGCTTCATCTTTGGCATAAGCGATGCCGGTGACTGTTTCCTGTTCCACGATTTCGTCCTCACTGCAAATCAACGTACCCGGCGGATTAAGCGGATCCGACATGCCGGGCGCGTCGGGTGCATCAAAACTGGAGCGCACAAAGGTGCGCACATTGTGAACCATCGCCAGTTCCACCGAGCGCACCTGCAGCACTTTGGCGCCCAGAGACGCCATTTCCAGCATCTCTTCAAACGACACTTTGGAAAGACGGCGCGCCTGCGGAACGATGCGCGGATCGGTGGTGTAAACGCCATCAACGTCGGTGTAAATGTCGCAACGGTCAGCCTTGATGGCAGCGGCGATGGCAACAGCCGATGTATCGGAACCACCGCGCCCAAGGGTTGCGATACGGTTGTCAGGTGACAGGCCCTGAAAGCCTGCAACAACGGCGACCTGGCCGATTTTGAAACGTTCGATCAGCACGTCGCCATTGATCTCTTGAATACGTGCGGCGCCATGGGCGATGTCGGTTTTGATGGGAATTTGCCATCCCTGCCAGGAGCGCGCATCCACGCCCATTGATTGCAGTGTAATCGCCAGCAGGCCCGACGAAACCTGCTCGCCGGAGGCGACGATGGCATCGTACTCGCGCGCGTCATGCATGGGGGATGCGGCGCGGGTAAGCTCTACCAGCTCATTGGTTTTGCCGGACATGGCGGAAACGACAACGGCGACTTCGTGGCCCGCGTCGACTTCGCGTTTAACGTGGGCCGCTACATTGCGGATACGGCCAATGTCGCCGACGGATGTGCCGCCGAATTTCATTACAATACGTGCCATGAAGGGTGAGCCTCAGAAAATAATTGAGGCGTTCCTATCCAAAACCGGCATCAGCCGCAAGGCATTGCTCTAGGCGATGCGTATAAGTGCCAAGGCGGCAATGGCAATTTGGACGAATTGAATGACCAAGGACAAATCGTTCATGCGCTTAAAGCGCAGTTGATCGTCTGCATAGGTGGCTGCGTTGATCTGCGGCATCAAAATTTGGCGTTCATACAGCGCGCTGACGGTGATGGCGGCCAAACCGCCAGAGGCGGCGGGTGACACCACCAACGCAGCCAATGCCGCTGCTGCGGACAGACCGATAACCACAAGATAATAATAGGGAAAAGTGCCGCGCATAATTGGACGGACTTCTTCGGTGGTTAGTTGTGTAAACAGTACCGACGTAAAGCCGAAGGTGAAAAATACCATTCCGCCAAATAGGGTTGCGGTGAGCAGGAGGGCGACGATAGTCATGGTAAAACAGTTTCCATAATTTAACGCCAAGCTAGGCTATGGCTTGACCCGTATCAATGCAGGATTGACGCATATGCTTGACTTCACAGGCGCGCTGCACGACTTGGGTGCTTAAGTAAGGAAAGGAAAACCCATGTCGGACGCTGCTGCTCAAACAACCATTGATCAAGGGGAAGTTGACCGGTTCTCCCGGATGGCGGCGGAATGGTGGAACCCGAAGGGCAAGTTCAAGCCGCTGCACAAGTTCAATCCGGTGCGGCTCGCCTACATTCGTGAAGTGGTCAGCAATCAGTTCGGCCGCGACATCAACGCGCCCAAGCCTTTTGAGGGCTTGCGGTTCCTCGATATCGGTTGTGGTGGCGGATTGCTGTGCGAACCGATGGCGCGGCTGGGTGCCGAGGTGGTGGGTGCTGATGCGTCGGAAACCAACATCGAAGTTGCCAAGCTGCATGCGCAGCAATCCGGCCTTGAAATCGACTATCGGGCGACAACGTCAGAAGCACTGGAAGCGGCGGGCGAAAAATTCGACGTGATCCTGAACATGGAAGTGGTTGAGCACGTCTCAGACGTCGATTTTTTCATCAAGTCCTGCGCCAACATGGTGCGCGATGATGGGCTGATGTTCATCGCTACCATCAACCGCACGCCGAAAGCGCGGTTGCTGGCGCTGTTTATGGCAGAAAATGTGTTGGGCTGGTTGCCCAAAGGCACGCACCAATATGACAAGCTCGTCAAACCGGCAGAACTGGACGCAGCGTTGCGCGGCACCGGTGTGGAAGTGTTTGAGCGGTCAGGTGTGTTTTACAATGTGCTGATGGATGAATGGCGCAAGTCGCGCGACATGGACGTCAATTACATGGTCGCCTCAAAGCGCGTTAGCCCGGCTGTGTAGGCATTTCCGGTTCTGGTTGACCTTAGTTGAGCTCTTCATCGTCGGGAATGTCGGGCAGGGGCATAAACGCGATGCCTTCGTCAGCGAGCGCTGCCACATCATCTTTTGAGGCCTTGCCGTAAATGCCGCGTTGGTCGGTCTCGCCATAGTGTATTTTGCGGGCCTCTTCGGCGAATTTGTCGCCGACATTTTCCGCGTTTTCTTTGACGTGTTTTGCCATCTTGCGCATGGCTTCAAACATCTCGGCTTGCATGGCTTGCGTGTTGGCAAGCGCCATGTCGTCCTTTTTGCGCCCGGTTGAGACCGATGGTGCCATCAAAGTTTTGCCGACCTTGGCGGAGCCGCAGAGCGGACATTCCAGCAAGCCACGCTTTTGCTGGGTGTCAAAGTCGGCGCTGTCGCGAAACCACGCTTCAAAACTGTGATCGTGTTCGCAGGCGAGCGAGAACTTAATCATGGTTTTTCTTGTTGTAGGGACGTGCGTTTTTGAGGTTCGGCACTTTGCCGCGTGCGGCGGCGACTTCGGCAAGGTCGATATCGGCGAAAATGACGCCGGGCTCATCATCGGCTTTTTCTGAAATGATACGCCCCCAAGGGTCGATGATCAGCGAGTGGCCATAGGTCTCGCGGCCATCTTCATGGCGCCCGCCTTGTGCCGCGGCAATGACGAAAGCGCCGTTTTCAATGGCGCGGGCGCGCAGCAGCACATGCCAATGAGCTTGGCCGGTTTGGCGGGTGAAAGCGGCTGGCACGGTAAGAATGTGCGCGCCCGCCAAGGCCTGATCTCGGAACAGAGGGGGAAACCGCACATCATAACAGATGGCGAGGCCGATTTTGGTGTCGCCGACTTCAACCATGCCCAGCGTGTCGCCCGGTGCATAAATGGCGGACTCACGCCAGCTTTCACCCTTGTCCAGATCAACGTCGAACATGTGGATTTTGTCGTAGATCGCGCTCAATGACCCGTCCGACGCAAACACGGCGGCGCGGTTGGCGACCATGCCATTGTCTAGTTTGATGGCCGTGGAGCCGATATGGATGTGGACGCCAAGCTCGGCAGCCAGCGCCGAGGCGTGTGCGAACAAGGGATCATCGTTCTGGGTGCAAATCGCCGCGCTGAGCGCCTTGCGATTCTTCTCGACAATGCCCGTCATTTCAGGCGTTTGGATGTAGCTCGCGCCCTGCGCTGCGGCATCACGCACCAAAGCCTCAAAAGCTTTGATGTTTGCCTCGACATCGGTGGTCGAGCGCATTTGGAGGGCGGCAACGCGCATGGTCAGTCCGCCAGCATAACGTCAAGCGCGCCCTTACGCTCCAGCGCCATCAAATCATCACAGCCACCCACATGATCGCCGCCGATAAAAATTTGCGGAAATGTCGTGCGGCCTGATTTTTGGATCATCTCTTTTTTCAAGGCCGGCGCAAAGGTTGCGTCATGCTCGGTGAAAGCGACACCTTTGCTTTTCAGCAAGCGTTTGGCAGCGGTGCAAAAGCCGCATAATTGGCGGGTGTAGATTGTGACTTTGGCCATCATTGAACTCCTGTTGGAGCGTATATAGGAGCAAGTGGCGGGCTTCGCAAAGGGTTCGTTGACACGGCTCAATCCATCCATGGCACAACGCGGCTGAAGGTCAGCACATTGATTGTTTCGGGTTTAGCCCGGCGCAAGGCACGCGCGGCGCTTTCAACTGTCGCCCCAGTGGTCAGCACATCATCAATCAGCAGCACACGACGTCCGGCCACAGCAATTTTATGTTCTTCCGGCACCATAAATGCGCCCTGCACATTGCGGTGACGTTGGCCTGCCTTCAGGCCCACCTGCCGCTTGGTTGCCTTTTTGCGGTACAGCGCTTCGGGCGCAAAAAGCAGGCCAGTTTGATGGCATAGTGCGCGGCCAAGTTCAGCGGACTGATTGTAGCGCCGGGACCAAAAGCGCATGGGGTGCAGCGGTACCGGCACCACAATATCACACTCGGCCAGCAATTGAGCACCGGCACGGGCCATCCATTGCGCCATCCAAGGCGCAAGGTCTGTGCGGTCGCCATATTTGAGCCGCGTCACCAGCGTTTGGGCGACACCGGCATGCACGGTGGCCGCGCGCGCGACATCATAGGCGGGTGGTGACGCCAATACTTCTGCACTTGTCATGTCACCGCCAAAGTCATGCGCGAAGGGCATGCCGCTGACGGCGCAATAGGGCTTTTCAATAAATTGCAGGCGGCCCCAGCATTGCGGGCAAACAACACCTTGGCGCGACACATGGGCGCTGCATGCCAGGCACAGATCAGGAAACAGCAGCCGCCGGAATTGGCTAGCATGGGCGCGAAGACTTGCTGTAGAGGCAGGCAGGGCCATATCAACAATCAATCCGGTAACAGAAGCAGGCAGATGACGGTTAGAACGATTATTGACCAGCAGCAGGTCCGACGCAATCGACGCCGCGCTCACAGTATAGCAGTGGATGGCGCGGACTTTTTGTTTGTGCGGCTGCTGGATGATCTCGAAGACCGGCTGGCAACGGTGATGCGCAATTTTGGTCAGGCGCTGTATATCGGCCCGTTTGGCGCGCGGGTCGCTGACATGCTGAAGCGCACCGGCAAAGCTGAGCATATCGAGTGTGTCGGCGAAGACGGCACTGATGATGCCGCGCTGTTAGAACTCGGTCTGGCGCCCGATAATCCGCGTTTTGACCTGATTGTATCGCTTGGTGCGCTGCACGAAACCAATGATACGCCCGGCATTCTGGCGCAGCTGCGCCGGGCACTCAAGCCGGACGGCTTGCTGATCGTGGCGATGCCCGGTGGCGACACGCTAGGCGAACTGCGCGACAGTCTGCTCAGGGCAGAGCTTGAATTGGGCGATGGTGCAAGCCCGCGTGTGTTGCCGTTTATGGATGTGCGCGCGGCGGGCAGCCTGCTGCAGCGCGCGGGCTTTGCCTTGCCGGTAACCGATCTGGACGAGGTCATGGTGCGCTATGATACGATCATCGATTTGATGATGGATTTGCGGGCGATGGGCGCCACCAACACATTGGTGGAACGTGCCAAGCAGACGCCGCCCCGCCAGCTTTTTGCCGCTGCACATACACATTATGCCAGCCGTCATGCTGATGCGGACGAGCGGTTGCGCGCCACATTTTGCTTTATCTGGATGTCGGGTTGGGCACCGGATGCCAGCCAGCCCAAACCGCTGAAACCGGGCAGCGCGACGGTGTCACTGGCGGATGCGCTGAAGGCCAAGAAATAGTGCGCTAGAGCAATTCCGGTTGAGGTTGGATCAATTGAAAAATCGGCAATCGGGTTTGAGCGTAGCGAAAGGCAGCGGTTGCTGGTTCAACCGGAGCCGGAAATGCGCTAGCCGCCAATAATGCCGCCAACAATCCGGGCCGTGCTTGCCCACATTTGCGTCAGTGAGCCGCCCAGAGACGAAGTGCCGCCGATAATTGCAACGGCAATAAGCGTTGCAATAAGCCCATATTCAATGGCAGTGGCCGCGCGGGTGTCGTGGCCAAACCGCTTCAAAAGGTTCATGAAATTTTATCCGTGCACTTAGCACTGACCCTCGAAGGTCCCGTTTTCGCGGATCACGCAAACATCTGTCGGGCGCTTTTGCAGGACGCTTTGGCGCATGGTGTAAACGCGGTCCTTCTGGCGCACGGTGGCTGTTGTCACCGGATCGATGCCGGGATTAATGCCAGCCAATTGCCGTGACCCTTCGGAACTGACAAGCGGCAAAATGATCATCGTCAGGGCGATGGCGCTGATGCCGAAAAGCGCAGCGCTGCGCAAGGCACGATTGGCAAAGGCGGACGGATAGTCCGATTTCGGCTGGATGGCGTTCCACTCATCATCATCATACATCATTGATACTCCTGCGGCTGAACGAACTTAGTCGCCGTTGACCATCAATTTGCACTGTTTGAATAAAGTTTTGATTAACGCTGATTCGCAACTTAGAGAATGTCTTGAAGCGGTGAAATCAGCGGGAGGTCCGCCTCGGGCATGGGGTAGTTGCGCAAATCCTTGGCGCGAACCCATTTGAGAGTTTGGCCCTCGCGCGGCATCGGTATGCCCTCATATTTGCGGCATATGTAAAGCGGCATGAGCAAGTGAAAATCTTCATAGGCGTGGCTGGCAAATGTCAGCGGTGCGAGGCAATCGGGTTTTGTTTGAATGCCCAATTCCTCGCCAAGTTCGCGCACCAGTGTTTGTTCCGGTGTCTCGCCCGGCTCAAATTTGCCGCCTGGAAATTCCCACAAGCCCGCCATGGCTTTGCCGGCAGGACGCTGTGCCAGCAAAACCCTGTTGTCCCGGTCAATCAGCGCGCAGGCGGCAACCAGAATCAGTTTTTTGTCCGCACTCATTTCTTGGAACTTGTGCGATAGGCGTAGGAATAGATCGGTTTGAAACCGAGGCGTTTATAGAGCGCAATGGCGGGTTTGTTGCGTTGTTCAACCTGCAACCAGCTGGACTGCGCACCCTGGGCTGAAGCCCAGCGCAGCGCACCGCGCACGACGGCGCGTGCAAAGCCACGGCCCTGCGCATCCGGGCGTACTGCAATATCAAACAGCCCCGCCAGGTCATTATCGTGCACGCACAGGCACGATGCGACAGGCCCGTCGGCGTCCTCCAGCACGAATTTGCCATGCGGCGGGCGGATGGATTCGATGACCTCTGTCAGGCCTGCCTTGCGCTCCGGGTCTTCACCGGAAATGGCAATTGATGCGTCGACATAGCGGTTGATGTCTTTCAGCGGCAGAATATCGAAGCCACCATCGAGATCCATGTCTGAGAATTTGGCAGTCATGACGTCTGTTTCATCGACCCGCTGCCAACCTTGGGAATCAAAATAGGCTTCTAGCGCTGAGGGCGCCAGCGGCGACAACCGAAACACCAACGGCCGGTCATAGGATTGAAACCGCTTTTGGGCGCGTTGAATACGCTTTTCAATGTCGACCTGGTCGGCAGGGTCCAGCGGATTGACCGAATTGAGCCGCCGCGAGGGGTGGCTGGCGGTCAGGCGCACAGCCCAACTGCCATCGTAATGAACCGAAGCGGCAGGCCAAGCGCGGAATGAAACAGCTTCCATGCGGCGGATGAGCGGCAGCGGTGTCATCGCATCAGCTCCTGTAGTCGGCATTGATGGCAATATATTCGGCTGTCAAATCGCAGCCCCACATGGTTGCTGTGCCCGGGCCCATTTTCAGATCAACGGTGATGACGATCTCATCGTTTTGCATATAGGCCGCACAGGCTTGTTCGGAATAGTCAGGCACGCGCGCGCCATCACGCGCGACGGTGATGTCGCCGAAGGTGATTTCCAGCCGGTCGCGGTCTGCAGGCTCGCCAGCCTTGCCGACAGCCATCACCACACGGCCCCAATTGGCGTCCGCGCCCGCAACCGCAGTCTTGATTAGGGGCGAATCGATGATGGATTTGGCGATCTTTCGTGCTGAGGCGCCGGTGGCCGCCCCTTTCACGATGGCTTTGATGCGTTTGGAAATGCCTTCACCGTCAGACACGATTTGCAGAGCGAGGTCATGCATAACCTCCGCCATGGCGGCGCTGAGTATCTCATAACCATCTGAGCGGTTGTCCACGATCACGGCATTGCCCGCTTGGCCGGTTGCAAAGGCTAAAAGCGTGTCGGATGTGGATGTATCACTGTCGACGGACACGGCATTAAAGGTGTTGTCGACATGGTAGCTGATCATGGACTGCAACGCTTTGGCGCTGACTGCGGCATCTGTTGCGATATAGGCCAGCATGGTCGCCATATCCGGCGCAATCATGCCTGCGCCCTTGGCGATGCCGTTGATGGCGCATGGCTTGCCGTCAATGGTGACGGTGCGGGTGGCCATTTTGGCGAATGTGTCGGTGGTCATGATGGCGGCTGCCGCATCCGCCCAACTATCGGGCGTGGCGGTGTCGGCCAGGGTTGCGAGATGGTGCGCGAAGGCCTGCGCATTCAACGGTTCCCCGATGACGCCGGTTGACGACAAAAAGATGGTGTGGGGCTGCGCGCCGATGGCGGCGGCCATAGCGTCAACCTCAATCGCGGTGGCGTCGCGGCCTGCCTTGCCGGTGAAGGCGTTTGCATTGCCGGAGTTGACAACCAGTGCGCGCGCTTGGCCATGGGGCAGGTGCAGGCGGCAGGTTTCCACCGGTGCGGACGGGCATCGCGACCGGGTGAACACGCCCGCAACCGTTGTGCCTTCATCAAATAGCAACACCGTTAAGTCCTTGCGGCCTTTGTATTTGATGCCCGCTTCAGTGGCTGCCATGCGCACGCCCGCGATGGCGGGCATGACGGGTTGCTTGGCCGGGGCGAGGGGCGAAATGGCGCTGCTCATGATCTGGACGTGTCCTGTTGGTTATTGCGCCTGATTCTGGGCCTGGCGGGCCTGATCATAGGCTGATTTCAAGTTCTCATCGGTGATGTCCACCTCTGCTGCGCCGCGCAATTCCTGCATCAGATTGAAATATTTTTCGCGCAAGACGACGCCGCGAATTTGATTGGCGACCTGCTCAAATGCGGGCGGCTGCACCGGGCGGCGGTCTTCAACTTTGATGACGTGGAAGCCGAATTGTGTTTGCACCGGCTCTTTTGAGATACCGCCAACTTCAAGTGCATTGGCGGCGGCTTCAAACTCGGGCACCATACGGCCGGGGCCAAAATAGCCGAGATCACCACCGGACGGCCCGGACGGGCCGGTTGATTTTTCCTGGGCGAGGGTTGCGAAATCCGCACCGCCTGCCAGCTCCTCGATGATGGCTTTTGCCTCTTCTTCGGTCTCCACCAAAATGTGGCGGGCGCTGGTTTCATTGGATGGAGGTGTTGCGGCAACTTCCGCGTCATAGCGCGCGCGCACTTCCTCATCGGTTACGCCGCCGACGACCTGATCTTCAAAATAGATGTTGTGCAGGGCGCGGTCGCGCAGAAATGCTAGGCGGCGTTCAAACGCATCGGTGTCGTCCACGCCTTCATTGTCGGCTTTATCGGCCAGCAGTTTGATGTCGATCAGCGCCATCATCGCGGCAAAGCGCTTTTGCTCTGCAGGCACGTCGCCCAACTGGCTCTCGAGTTCTTGAATGGTCAGGCGAATGTCGCCTTCGGTGATCACGTCACCGCCGATGGTACCGATGACTGTTTCGGGCGCAATGGCATCCTGCGCGTTTGCTTCCTGGAATGTGGCCAGCGGCGCGGCAACGACCAGCGCCGTCCATGCGGTTGCGGCGGCAAGGCTGATCATGCGGGCGCGTTTTGCCATTGTTGAAGCCATATTTACTATCTCTCTTTTGTTTGCTGCGGTCTTCGACCATCTCATCTCGATGTTTCGACGCTCACACGCTCTTGTGACTGTGGGTTAGCGTTGACATCACTCATGGCCCCTCTTATCTGTCGACTGGTTTCGCGTCCATACCGATTTACGGGCGTCCGGCCTGCAGCGCATCAATTTCGATGCCCGCAAACCGCACGGGGTATACCCCACAGACTTTCCAGAAAGGCCCTGAATTCATGGTCAATTTCGGTGGCATTGCCCGCAAGATTTTCGGCTCTTCCAATGACAGGCGCGTTAAAGGCTTTGCGCCGCGCGTCAATGCGATCAACGCGTTGGAAAAAGATATGGAAGCGCTGTCGGATGATGCGCTGCGTGCCAAGACCGACGAATTCCGCGAGCGCTACAATAATGGCGAGACGTTGGACGACCTGCTGGTGGAAGCTTTTGCAGTGGCCCGTGAAGGCTCCAAGCGCGCCTTGGGCATGCGCCCGTTTGATGTGCAATTGATCGGCGGCATGGTGCTGCATGAGCGCTCCATTGCCGAAATGAAGACCGGTGAAGGTAAAACGCTGGTTGCCACATTGCCGGTCTATCTTAATGCGATCGCCGGCAAGGGCGTGCACGTGGTGACCGTAAACGACTATCTTGCAAAGCGTGACGCGGACTGGATGAGCCAGCTTTACAATTTTCTGGGTATGAGTTGCGCGACCATTGTGCACGGGATGGACGATGCGCAGCGCAAGGCCGCTTACGATTGCGACATCACCTACGCCACCAACAATGAGTTGGGCTTTGATTATCTGCGCGACAACATGAAATATGAACGCGCGCAGATGGTACAACGCGACCACTTCTTTGCCATCGTCGACGAGGTGGACTCCATCTTGATTGATGAGGCGCGCACGCCGCTGATCATCTCCGGTCCGCTGGAGGACAAGTCAGAACTGTATGTGCAGATCAACACCTTCATTCCGATGCTGTCACCGGAAGACTATGAGATTGACGAAAAGCAGAAGTCATCAACATTTACCGAAGATGGCACTGAAAAGCTGGAAGGCCTGCTGCGCGATGCCGGTGTGCTAAAGGGCGCGGGGCTCTATGACATCGAAAACGTCTCCATCGTTCACCATGTCAACAATGCGCTGAAGGCGCATGCGCTGTTCCAAAAGGACCGCGACTATATCGTCAAAGGTGACGAGATCGTCATTATTGACGAGTTCACGGGCCGCCAGATGCCGGGGCGCCGTTTTTCCGAAGGCCTGCACCAGGCGCTGGAAGCCAAGGAAAAGGTCTCCATCCAACCGGAAAACCAGACGCTGGCGTCAGTCACCTTCCAGAATTATTTCCGGATGTATGAGAAGCTCGGTGGCATGACCGGTACAGCCAACACCGAAGCGGAAGAATTCGCCAATATTTACGGCCTTGAAGTGGTTGAGGTACCGACCAACCTGCCGATCCAACGGATCGATGAAGACGACGAAGTCTACCGCACGGTGCAGGAAAAATATGATGCGGTGGCGCTGGATATCATTGCCAGCCAAGCCAAGGGCCAGCCGGTGCTGGTGGGCACGACATCGATTGAAAAGTCTGAATTGCTGGCGCGGATGCTTGGCGATGTGCAACAGCTGGGTGGTATGCGCGAGCGGGTTGCCGCGCGCCTTGCCCAAATCAAAGAAGGCAAAGAGCCTGAACTGCGCGCGGCCTTTGAAGAGGCCATCGGCCTGTTGGATGCCGCGATCAAGAATGGCGGGGTCAAGCACGAAGTGCTCAATGCCCGCCAGCATGAGCGTGAGGCGCTGATTGTCGCGCAGGCAGGTGTGCCCGGTTCAGTGACAATTGCGACCAACATGGCGGGTCGCGGCACCGACATTAAGCTCGGTGGCAATGTCGATATGCGCATTGAGCATGAATTGGGCGACCTGGCAGCAGGCCCTGAGCGCACCGAAAAAGAAAAAGCGATTGCCGCGGAAGTTGAAAAGTTGAAACAGCAGGCATTGGCGGCTGGCGGTCTGTATGTATTGGCGACCGAGCGCCACGAAAGCCGACGCATCGATAACCAGTTGCGCGGTCGCTCAGGCCGTCAGGGTGACCCGGGCCGTTCCAAGTTCTACCTGTCGCTGCAAGACGATCTGATGCGCATTTTCGGTTCCGACCGGATGGATACGATGCTGCAGAAGCTGGGCCTTCAAGAAGGCGAAGCGATTGTGCACCCGTGGATCAACAAGGCGCTTGAAAAAGCGCAGAAGAAAGTTGAAGCGCGCAATTTCGACATCCGTAAGAACTTGCTTAAATATGACGATGTGATGAACGACCAGCGCAAAGTCATCTTCGAGCAGCGTCTGGATGTGATGGATGGTGAAGAACTGCCCGAGCTGATTGCAGCAATGCGCACGGAGACGATTGAAAATCTCGTTTCGTCGCACATTCCGCCAAACACCTATCCCGACCAGTGGGATATTGACGGTCTGCGCGCGGGCGTGACCGAATATCTCAATATGAATGTGCCGGTGGATGAATGGGCGCGCGAAGAGGGCGTTGCGGAAGATGATATTCTGGAACGCCTGACCGAGGTGACCAACACTTACGCCAAAGAGCGCGAAGATGGTTTTGGCGAAGAGATTACGAAATATCTTCACAAACAAATCACCTTGCAAACGCTGGATGAGTTGTGGCGCGAACACCTGGTTGCGTTGGATCATTTGCGTTCAGTGGTCGGCTTCCGCGGCTATGCCCAGCGCGACCCGTTGCAGGAATATAAGCAGGAGGCCTTTGAGCTGTTTCAGGCCATGCTGGGCAATTTGCGCCAGATGGTGACCCAGCGGATGATGCGCATCGAACTGGTGCGCAATGAGCCGCCGGTGCAAGAAGCGCAATTGCCGGAAATGCACGCGAGCCATGACGGCGCGCCGATTGATGAGGATGTCGTCGGGCCTCAAGAGTCCGAATATGGCGTTGCGCTGAATTCGGTGAGCGTTGCGCCAGAGGATCGCGACCCGGAGCGGCCCGAAACTTGGGGCAAGGTAGGCCGCAATGAGGCGTGCCCCTGTGGCAGCGGCAAGAAGTACAAGCATTGTCACGGATCATTTGTCTGACGCGCTGAAAAAGCTGTCTCTGCGCTGACTATGCCGACGCTTCGGCATGGTCGATCAGGTTTTGCAGCGCTTTTATGGCGTTGCCATTCATTTTGATGCCGGTTTCAATTTCGATCCGAAACGCCACATCATTGGTATTCTGGCCGCGAAATTCGTCCAGCCGCTTATAGCCTGCAGCTTCAATCCATTGGATCATTTTGGGACCAATGGAATGCGCGCGGGCGATTTTCTTGCGTTCGTGCATCTTCATTTGATCTCATTAGCCGCTTCCCAACGGAATATTAAGTCGTTTGCCGTAGGTTGGTCTGAAGATTGATTGCGGGATTTTTGTTTTGCGTTTCTCCGCTGTGGACACATTTCAAGCCAGATTGCCTGCGCCCCTTTGGGCGCGGACACGACGCTATGCCGAAATGATGGACGCTGTAATCGGCGGCAAGGATGCGGCCTCTACGGCGCAGCGAACATCCCTGGTCGCTTTTGTTATCCGGATTGCCAGCGCGGCTATCGCGTTTTTTAGCCAGGTTCTGCTCGCGCGCCTGATGGGCACCTATGAGTATGGCATTTTTGCACTTGTTTGGGTGTCGGTGGTTATTTTGGGCAGCCTCAGCTGCTTGGGCATGCAGACCTCCATTGTTCGGTTCCTGCCGGACTATGCGGCGCAAGGTGATATGGCGCGTTTGCGTGGCCTTTTGTCCACATCGCGGCTGTTTGTGCTGGCGGTCTCCTCCAGCATCGCTTTGCTCGCAGGCACGACGATCTATGTTTTCGCGCATCTGTTTGATTCGCATTACGTGGTGCCGTTTCTGATCGGGGTGCTGGCCATACCGATGGTGTCGCTAGCCGATACGTTGGAAGGCACGGCGCGCGCCAATAGCTGGGCGATCCGCGCACTGACGCCGACCTATATCGTCCGGCCGTTGTTGCTGTTTGGTTTCATGTTGATTGCATGGCTTGCCGGCTATCCGATGAATGGTACCACCGGCCTGATTTGTGCTGTTGTGGCCGCCTATGTGACGACGGTCGGCCAGCTTTTCTTCATCACAAAACATGTGGATGCAACATTTCCCCAGTCGGACAATCCCAAGTCGGAAATGGGCACGTGGTTCTTCGTTGCCTTGCCGCTGTTTTTGGTTGAGGGCTTCTTCTTCCTGCTGATCAATGCAGATGTGCTGATGGTTGGCGTTTTGATGACACCGCAAGATGTGGCGGTGTATTATGCGACGGTCAAAACGCTGGCTCTGGTTCACTTCGTCTATTTTGCGGTCAAAGCCGGTGTCGCGCATCAATTTGCGTCGCAGATCAGCAATCCGGATAAATTGCCCTTGCGCCAGTTGGCGCGCCAGTCTGTCACCTGGACGTTCTGGCCATCGCTCGCCATGGGCTTGTTGCTGTTGGCGGCGGGACCGTGGTTGTTGGCAATGTTTGGCGCAGAGTTCAAGGATGGCTATCCGCTGCTATTCCTGCTGGTGACGGGCGTTGTGTTGCGCGCCAGTGTCGGACCAGCTGAAAGCCTGCTTAATATGTCCGGCCACCACAAGGTCTGCGCCAAGTTGTTTGCGTGCGCGCTTGGCATCAATTTGGTGCTCAATGCGCTGTTGATCCCGGTCTACGGCCTTTATGGTGCGGCGCTGGCAACCGCTACCGCGACTATTTTTGAAACGATTGCCCTGTTTGTGGTCGTGCGCCGCACGCTTGGCGTGTCGATGTTTGTTTTTGCCCCCTTGCCTCAAGAAAGTAACTGACCATGGTTGGACTGCCTGTCATAGAAGAAGTCATTGCCAGAGACGGTGCAGTTGGCCTGGTTGGCTTAGCCCAGGATGGGGCCCAAACCATTCCCGAAACGCTCAGCCGCGTTTCTGTTGGCGACCGCCGTTTTCTGGTTTATCCGCCGACGGCAGGCTTTGACATCCTGCCTGATATTGAGAATGTGTCTGATTTTGCGATTGAGCCGAACGTGTTCTTTACGCCGCATTTTTCAATCCCGGCGCTGCCGCGTCTGGATGAAAAACATGTGCGCCTGATGGTGTTGCAAGACGGTACGCGCGACAATCCGATGACCCGTTTTCTGATGCCGTTTACGGTTGAAAAGCCGGGCTTTGCCATGGGGCCGAGCATCGCAAGGGCTTGGGTTCATCCCTATGGTCCGTTTGGCGTGCCGCTGATTGAACGGCGTGAAGCGCATCAGATTATCGACGATTTGTTTTCGACCTTGGCGTTACCGCAAGTTGAGCTACCCAAAATTCTGGTGTTGCCGGATGTGCCAACGGACAGCAAATCAGTGTCGATCTTGCGCTCGGTTGCCATTGGCAACGGCTTGCCGGTCACGTCCACCGTGCCGGTGAAACGGTCCGTGCTTGATGCAACCCAGGACAGTGAATTGTATTTTCATGACTCCTTGTCGGGTCACCACCGCCGCAATTACAACCGGCTCTGGCGGCAAATGCAGGAACGTGGTGAGCTAGCCTATGAGATTGCCCGAGCGCCGGACCAAGTGCGTTTGGCCTTGGAAGAGTTCTTGCTTCTGGAAAACAAAGGCTGGAAGGGCGAGAAGCGGACATCGCTGTCGTCGGACCGTTTCCGGGGCGCTTTTGCGCGCGAAGCGGTCAATAATCTGGCCGCCCGCGACAAATGCCGGATCCACTCGTTGACGCTCGACGGCGAAGTGGTGGCTTCGCTGATCGTGTTTATCGACGCCAACAAAGCATGGACCTGGAAGACGGCCTATGATGAAGATTTAAAGGCGCTTTCGCCCGGTGTCTTGCTGATGATGCGGGTGACGGAAACACTGATGGATGACCCCAACGTGCTGTTTGCCGACAGTTGCGCACTGCCCGACCATCCGGTGATGAGCCGGTTGTGGTCGCAGGAGCAATCGATGACCACGCTGGTGATCGGTATGTTGCCTGAACTGGACCGCGATGTGCGTAAGGTGGCTACACAGCTGGAGCTGTATTCATCGACGCGGAACTTTGCCAAGTCGATGCAGCGGCGGCTTAAATCGATGGCGGGTAAACGCCGCTAATCTGCGGCTAGGTTCCTGAAATGGCGGCGAATGATTTTGCCGCTTTCCGTCAGGGGAATTGTCTCCACAAAATGCACCTCGCGTGGATATTGGTGCGCTGACAGGCGTTCGCGCACATGTTGGCGCAACTGGTTTGCCAGGGCATCGCTTGCAAGACCTTGGTCATGCAAGACGACATAAGCGACGACGCGCTCGGTGCGCATCTTGTCGGGCTGGCCGACAATGGCTGCCATTTTGACAGCCGCATGTGCGGTGAGTACGTCTTCGATTTCCGTCGGGCCGATGCGATAGCCCGATGAGGTGATGATGTCGTCATTGCGGCCGATAAAATGGAAGAATCCGTCTTCATCGACATAGGCGTGGTCGCCGGTCAGCAGCCAGCCATTGTGGAATTTTTCGGCGGATGCGGGCTCATCGTCCAGATAATGCAGAAACAGGGTTGGATCTGGCTTGGCGACCGCGATCTGGCCGGTCGAACCACGCGGCAGCGGTGCTCCGTCTTCATCTAGTATTGCCACCATATGGCCGGGAGTGGGCTTTCCCATGGCTCCCGGACGCGACAAGCCGAGCGCCGCGCTGGAACCAATGACCGTGTTGCACTCGGTCTGGCCGTAAAACTCGTCAATATTGATGTTCCAATGCTTTTTTGCGGCCTCCAATGTGGCAGCGCCCAGCGCTTCGCCGGCTGAGCCGATGGCGCGCAGAGGAGCGGGCATGGTCCGCTGCGCGTCGAGCATCAGCCGCAGGGCGGTGGCCGGCATGAAAAGATTGGCAATGCCTTGTGCGCCAATCAGATCATAGGCCCAGTCCGGCTCAAATTTTGGAGCCCTTGCAGCAATCACAGGCACGCCGAAATACAGCGCGGGCAACAGCGCGTTGAGAAGTCCTCCGGCCCATGCCCAGTCCGATGGCGTCCACAGGCGGTCGCCGCTCTTGGGCATCATGGCTTGGGAAATCTGTATGCCCGGCAAATGCCCGGCGAGTACGCGATGGGCGTGCACGGCAGCTTTGGGCTGTCCGGTCGTGCCGGAGGTAAACAGGATCATCGCCGGATCGTCTTTTGAGGTTGCAACCGGCGTAAAGGCGTCTTTGGCCTTGGCGGTCAAAGCATCAAAATGGTGAGACATCACACCCGATAGAGGCGTAGCGGCACCGCGCGTGATGATGAGATGGTTGAGTTCAGTCGTCGTCAGATCAATCGCCGCAAGTCGGGGCACAATGTGTGCATCGCACAGCATGGCGCGCGCGCCGGATTTGCGCAGCCGGTAGGCGATGGCGTCGCTGCCAAATTGCACCGCCATGGGCACGGCAACAGCTCCAGCTTTGTAAACGCCTAAATGGGTGGCTGCGGTTTCGATGGATTGTCCCGCAATGATGGCCACGCGGTCGCCGCGCTTTATGTCGAGCGCGGTGAGGGCATTGGCCACCTGATTGGACAGGCGCGCCAGCTGGCTGAATGTCCATACACGTGTATGTGCGCCTTCCACATCAACGATGGCAGGTGCATCGGGTGTGCGGCTGGCGGGTTCGTCGGCGCAGGCAACGCCGATGTTGAACTGCGCGGGGATCGTCCATCGAAACGACGCGTATAGCGCGTCATAGTTTGGTTGCGTCGCGTCGATGTGCATGGGTGACCGTTCCGATTCAGCGCCTTATTGTGCGCTGCAAAAATCAGCGTTGCAAGCGGTCAGGGATAGAGGAAACGCTCTCGGCATTTGCTGCGCAATTGCCTGCCGCTTTGGATGATTTGGTGGAGAGGTCCCACATTTTTCGCTTTGCGAAAATTGTGGTTGGTGCGCATTTTTGATTGGGTGGACACCATCTCAAGACCGCGACTGCGGTCCGGGCTTTCGCCCGCCCCATCGGAGCCTTGAGCGTAGCGAATGGCGTGAGATAAATAGTGTAGCGTTTGCTGATTAGACAAAAGCTCTCGGCATTTGCTGCGCAATTGCCTGCCGCTTTGGATAGTCTGGTGGAGAGGTCCCACATTTTTCGCTTTGCGAAAATTGTGGTTGGTGCCCCTGGCCCGAATCGAACGGGCACTCCCGAAGGAACTGGATTTTGAATCCAGCGCGTCTACCAATTCCACCACAGGGGCAACGGGCCTGCTTTATGATTGTCGCGGTGTTGCGTCAAGCGCCAATCGGCAAATCGTTTTGTCGATCTTTAGGAATTTGCTGCTAAAGCAAGGCAAAGATAAGTCGGGGACCGATATCCATGAATGCGTCAGAGACAGCAACGCCGCGCGGTGCGCTTGCAAAAATTGAGCATTTGCTTCGCGCTGAGCAAGCCAAAGGCGAACAGATTACGCTTGGCGCGCTGAGCGATGCGATGGAAGAGCGTGCTTTCGGCCTGTTGCTTTTAGTGCTGGCGCTGCCTTGTTGTTTGCCGTTTGTGTATATCTTGCCGCAGCTGGTCGCTTTGCCGATGGTCGTTCTGGCGTGGCAAATGGCATCGGGTCGCAATGCGCCCTGGTTGCCGGAAACCCTGCGCAAACGGTCGATGGGTATTCAAAGCCTGCTGGACGTCGTGGCACAGGCAACGCGTTACGGCGGTTGGCTTGAAAAGCTGGCCCATCCGCGCATTTTGCCGTTGACCTCTGATCGGGGCGTGCGCATCACCGGTGCGCTGTTGATGGTGCCGTGCCTGTCCGTGTTGGTGCCGCTGCCGCTGACCAACACGGTGCCGGGCTTCGGTGTGGCCCTTGCTGCGATTGGATTGATTGAGCGCGATGGCTTGTTTGTGATTGCTGGTGTTGCAGCGGGTTTGCTGTGGGTTGCCTTGCTGGTGATCGGTGGGCCGACACTGATCTATTTCCTTGTCGATTTTTTGATGAACCGTTGATCAGATCGGTCTTGCGGGGTTGATGTTGGTCCTTTATCGACACGGCAATGGCGGAGAACTGCAATGGCGACACGATCTTTGATGCAAGACGGCTCGGTGCAATTTGTCTGGGCGCTGGGTCTGGCCATTGTGATGGCCGGTGTTGTCGGCACTGCTTTGGCGTTTGAGCATATTGGCGGGTTTATCCCGTGCGCACTGTGCCTGTTGCAACGCGAACCCTATTATGTTGGCGTGCCGGTGGCCCTTCTTGCCGCGTTGTCCTCCTACATGACATGGCCGGGCTGCCTATCGCGCGGTCTGTTGGCGATTGTCGGCCTTTTGATGGTCTATGGTTTTGTGCTGTCGGTGAACCATGCGGGCGTCGAATGGCAATTGTGGGCTGGCCCCGCCGATTGCGCAGCGGGTGCTGCCAATGTGCCAACGGATGCGGGCAATTTGCTAGGCGCGATTGATGCGGAACGTGCACCATCATGTGACGCGGCAGCGGGGCGTTTTCTCGGGCTGTCCTTTGCAGGGTGGAACGCTGTTGCGACAGCGATCATCGCCTATGGCGCGTTTCGCGCAGCGCTTGCACCATCGGAATAAACCCGGCTACGGCTCCAGTTCCACATCCCAATACAGATAGTCCATCCAGCTTTCATGCAGATAGTTTGGCGGGAAAGACCGGCCATTATTGTGCAATTCGTGGACGGTGGGTTGGAAGGGTCTTTGGCGCGGATGCATGCTCGCATCCTTTGGCATCTTGCCACCCTTGCGCAGATTGCACGGAGAGCAGGCGGCGACGATGTTGTCCCACCGCGTCTGGCCACCATAGCGGCGTGGAATCAGATGGTCGAAAGTCAGGTCGTCCGGGCTGCCGCAATATTGGCACTCGAAATGATCCCGCAGAAAAACATTGAAGCGCGTGAATGCGGGGTAAAGCGCTGGCTTGACATATTCTTTCAAGCTGATGACGCTGGGCAGGCGCATCGCCATGGAGGGTGAATTCACCTCGTGCTCATATTCGGCAACAATATTGACGCGCTCAAGAAACACCGCTTTGACGGCATCCTGCCAGGACCAGATTGAAAGTGGATAATAGCTAAGCGGGCGAAAATCCGCATTGAGCACCAGTGCCGGGAGCGAGTCCGGTGATACTGCAATCGTCACGGTTTTTTATTCCCCTACAATTATCAATATGGGAGTATATTAAGCGGGTTGTGACAGGCTTGTGAAGCCGTTTCGTAAAACTGCGACGAAACTGCAAGTTTTTGAAAATGCCGCGTCTTTCCAGTCAGTTGTTCATGGCATGACTGCGCGGTTGCGGGTTTGGCCGTACCATGCCCAGAAAAGCCGCGCCGCCACCCCGCGCCATGGCGCCCATGATTCGGCGATGGCGCGCAATTGTTT
>JBAUIL010000137.1:0-3167 GCA_049682915.1 Ahrensia sp.
CAGGGAATGTGTAATTTCAAGCTGGGTATCAGCCATTTTTGCCCACGATAAGCGACGCTTTTACAGCGGCTTACGGGCTATTTCCCTGTTAAATTGATCAGGGAAATTTTATTGGGCTAACAGGGAAGGCACTGTCAGACAAAAACCCGCTTGATGCAACAAGAGCGGTTTTGTAGTTTTTGGGGATGAGCAAAAAGAACCCGTTTCGCTATTTCAAAACATCGCCAGAAGTGATCCGGATGGCAGTGATGCTTTATGTTCGATATCCGCTATCGCTCCGCAATGTTGAGGATCTGCTGCATGAGCGGGGCGTCGACATTTCGCACGAAACTGTGCGATTTTGGTGGAACCGGTTCGGTCCAATCTTTGCAAATGAGATCCGTAGGCGTCGAGTTGAGGCGTTGCGGTCCAGTCGTTGGCGCTGGCACTTGGACGAGGTTTTTGTGAAAGTGAGCGGTGAAACGCGTTACCTCTGGCGCACGGTGGATTGCGAAGGCGAAGTTCTCGAAGCGATCGTCACCAAGAAGCGGGATCGCAAAGCAGCATTGAAATTGCTACGAAAATTGATGCGTAGACACGGTAGTGCGGACTGTATCGTTACCGATAAGCTGAAATCATACGGCACCGCGCTGAATGATTTAGGCGACAGATCTATGAGCCACGAGAAAGATGGACGCTGGATAAACAACAGAGCTGAGAACTCGCATTTGCCATTTCGAAGGCGGGAGAGGGCGATGCTTCGGTTCCGGCGCATGCGAAGTTTACAAAAATTTGCCGCCGTCCACGGCTCGGTTTACAACCATTTCAACCAGGAACGACATCTCTACAGCCGATCAAATTTCAAAGAAAACCGCACCCGTTGCCTGGCAGTTGATTGCTTGCAATCAACGAGAAGGGCCGCTCTCGCCGAGTGGCGCCAACTTTTTACTTCATAGGGTCGGCGTCAATTGGCAAACTGAGACTGGTTAGCGTTTGTCTGACAGCACCAAAATTTGCCGCCGTCCACGGCTCCGTCTACAATCACTTTAATCAGGAACGACATCTCTACAGCCGATCAAACTTTAAGGAAAATCGCACCCGTTGCCTGGCAGTTGATTGCTTGCAATCAACGAGAAGGGCCGCTCTCACCGAGTGGCGCCAACTTTTTGCAGCATAAATTAGGCACCAATTGGCAAAGTGAGACTGGTTAGCGTTTGTCTGACAAAGCCCTTGGCAGGGCCAGCAGGTTGATTTGGTTATCGTGGCTTGATCCCATTTAGAATGATAGACAGCACGGCATGGGCCGTTTGTTCTCGAAACCCCGGTTGGGTGGTCTGCTTGCCGAGAATTGCGGTTACCTGAGTTTCAAAGTCCGCATAATGTTGTGTGCTTGCCCAGATCATAAATATGAGATGATAGGGGTCAATCGGTGCTATTTTGCCCTCATCAATCCAAGTGCGGATGATCTTGGCTTTCTTGTCCACCAACGCTTTGAGACGTGTTTGGAGAAAATGCAGCATTAGCGGTGCGCCGCGTTGAACCTCGTTGGCAAAAAGTCTTGACGCTTCGGGACGCTCCGCCGACATGCGCAACTTGAAAGTGATGTAGCGGCGCAGTTCTTCCACCGGCTCGCCATCGGCTGAAATCGTCTCAAACGGGTCCAACCACGCTTCGACAATTTGTTCCAGTGCCGTTGCGTAGATGTCTTCCTTGGACGGATAATAATACAGCAGATTTGTCTTTGACATGCCGGAAAGCTCCGCAATCCGCTCCAATGTCGCGCCACGATATCCATCGGTTGAAAACACGCTGATTGCCGCATCAAAGATGGCGCTACGGTTTTCCACCTGTATGCGGCTTTGCTTCTTTTTCGATGTTGCGGTCACTGGCAGTCATGTCCCTTTGTGTTGCGCGTAAATCGCTCTTGACCAAATGATAAGGCTCTCATAGCCTCTAAATTTGACCAACTAGTCAAGTTTTTAATTGGAGGCTTGCGTATCGTCTTATGGCAGCACCCGGCGAAAATTTACGCATCAATGGCGAGAGGCTTTGGGACTCAATTCATGCCATGGCTGAAATAGGTCCTGGCATTGCGGGAGGCTCCAACCGGCAAACACTGACCGACGATGATGCCAAAGGTCGCGCTCTTTTCCAAAAATGGTGTGAAGATGCAGGCTTGACCATGGGTGTGGACCAGATGGGCACCATGTTCATGCGGCGCGAAGGCACCGACCCTGACGCTTTGCCGGTCTATGTCGGCAGCCACCTCGACACGCAGCCTACCGGCGGGCGCTATGACGGGGTGCTAGGCGTGCTCGGCGCATTGGAAGTTGTGCGCACGCTGAACGACCTTGATATCAAAACCAAGCACCCGATTGTGGTGACCAATTGGACCAATGAGGAAGGCACCCGTTTTGCGCCCGCCATGATGGCGTCGGGCGTGTTTGCCGGTATCTTCCCCAAAGAGGAAGCCTATGCAAAGACAGATGCCAAGGGGCTGACATTTGGTGATGAATTAGCCCGTATCGGCTGGCTGGGTGATGAGGAAGTCGGCGCCCGTAAAATGCATGCGTTCCTTGAACTGCATATCGAGCAAGGCCCCATTCTTGAAGCCGAAGGCAAGGACATCGGTGTCGTCACCCACGGCCAGGGCTTGCGGTGGATCGAGTGCACCGTTACCGGCAAGGAAAGCCACACCGGTTCCACCCCCATGCCGATGCGCAAGAATGCCGGGCGCGGCCTGGCGCAAATCACCGAGCTGGTCCACGCCATCGCCATGGACAACGCACCCAACGCAGTGGGTGCTATCGGCCATGTGGATGTCTATCCCAACAGCCGCAACATCATTCCCGGCAAGGTGGTCTTCACCGTCGATTTCCGCAGCCATGAACTCGATACGCTGAACGCCATGGTTGAGCGGCTGATGGATGAAGCGCCAAAACTATGCGCTGATCTGGACGTTGAATTCGCCGCCGAAATCGTCGGCCAGTTTGACCCGCCCGCCTTTGACGAAAAGCTCGTCGGCTCCATCCGCGACGCCGCCGAACGGCTGGGCTATTCGCATATGGATATCATCTCGGGCGCAGGCCATGACGCCTGCTGGATCAACCGTGTCGCACCGACCGCGATGATCATGTGCCCCTGCGTTGACGGGCTAAGCCACAATGAGGCGGAAGAGATTTCCAAAG
>JBAUIL010000138.1:0-7030 GCA_049682915.1 Ahrensia sp.
AGCGCCACGCGGTTGTCGCCCTTCAGGTTGAAAGCGCGGGCAATCTCACGTTTGGTTGCTTGCTCCGGGTGCTCGCGCATCCAGGCTATAATCGCTTCGCGCGATGGCATGCCCTTTGCTTTTTTAGCCTTGGCTTTTCGTTCAGCCATCACTGTCGCCGTCTGCGTCGGCTTTCTTCTTGGCCGGGGCCTTTTTCTTGGCGGCAGGCTTTTTGGCGGCGGCTTTTTTCGTTGCCGGTTTCTTCGCCGCTGGTTTTTTAGCTTTGGCACCGCCGACTTTCTTGCCTGCTTTTTCAGCCCGCTCAGCAATCAGCTTCACCGCATCCGCCAGTTCCACGCTCATCGGGTCGGTGCCCTTGGGAATGGTCGCGTTGATTTTGCCGTGATTGACATAGGCACCGTAGCGCCCGTCTTTGACGCTCACAGGCCCGCCGACTTCAGGGTGTTCACCCAGCTCTTTCAGTGCTGCCGCAGCCTGCCTGCGACCGGGACCCTTGGCAGCTTTTTCGGCAATCACTGTGACCGCGCGGTTGAGGCCGACGGTAAACACCTCTTCGACGGCTTCGAGATTGGCATATTTGCCGTCATGCAGCACAAACGGGCCGTAGCGGCCAATACCGGCGGAAATCATTTTGCCTGTTTCAGGGTGTGCACCCACGTCGCGTGGCAATGACAAGAGTGCTAGTGCTTTCTCATGGTCCATGTCTTCCACGGACCAGCCCTTGGGAATGCCTGCGCGCTTGGCCTCTTTACCTTCACCGCGCTGCACATAGGGGCCGAACCGACCGGTGCGCAGCGTGATCTCTTCTTCTGTGTAAGGATCTTTACCCAACTCTTTTGGGCCATCAGCCAACGCCGTGCTGTCGCCGTCTTCGCCCAATTGGCGGGTAAAGCTACATTCAGGGTAGTTTGAACAGCCGACAAATGAACCGAATTTGCCAAGCTTCAAGCTCAGATTGCCGTTGCCACATTTCGGGCAGATACGCGGATCCGAACCATCTTCGCGCTTGGGAAAAACCAGTGGCTCAAGGCTTTCATTGAGCGCGTCCAAGACGTTGGTGATGCGCAGCTCTTTGGTTTCGTCGATTTTTGCTGAAAACTCCTTCCAGAAATCAGCCAGCACGTCTTTCCAATTCAGCTTTCCGTCGGAAATCAGGTCGAGCTTTTCTTCCAATGAAGCGGTGAAATCATATTCGACATAGCGCTGGAAGAAGTCTTGCAGAAACGCGGTCACAAGCCGCCCCTTGGCTTCGGGTACCAGCGCGCGCTTGTCGAGGCGCACATATTCGCGGTCCCTCAGCGTGGTTAGCGTAGCCGAATAGGTAGAGGGACGGCCAATGCCCAGCTCTTCCATGCGCTTGATCAGCGAGGCTTCAGAAAACCGCGGTGGCGGCTCCGTGAAGTGCTGATTGGCTTCAATCTTCTCGCGTTTGCAGCTTTCACCGCTTTTCATCGCGGGAAGACGGTTGGTGTCTTCCTCATCGTCGGATTTGCTGTCGTCTTTGTGCTCGGTATAGGCCGCGAGATAACCTTCAAATTTGATCACCGAGCCGGTGGCACGCAGCACTGCCGTGCGGCCACCGTCGCCTTTTGCCTCGATGTCAACCGCGGTACGTTCCACCAGCGACGCTTCCATCTGGCTGGCGATCGAGCGTTTCCAAATCAAATCATACAGCTTGAATTGTTCGTCATTCAGCGCTGGCTTTATCTTGTCGGGAGCGCGGGAAAATTCTGTCGGGCGCACAGCTTCGTGTGCCTCTTGGGCGTTTTTCGCCTTGGATTCATAGTGACGTGGTTTTTCTGGCACAAAGTCCTTGCCAAACCGGTCGCCAATCGCGCCACGCGCATCAATGATCGCTTCCGGTGCCATCTGCACACCGTCGGTACGCATATAGGTGATCAGACCGGTTGTCTCGCCGCCGAGGTCAACGCCTTCATACAGGCGTTGGGCAATTTGCATGGTACGGGCAGGGGCAAAGCCAAGCTTGGCCGACGCCGCCTGCTGCAGCGTCGAGGTTGTAAACGGTGGTGGCGGGTTGCGACGCACGGGCTTGGCGTCAACATTGGTCACAGCAAAACTGGCGCTTTCCAGCAATGCCTTAACGTCATTTGCCATGTCGCCATTTTTCAGCGTCATCTTATTGGTCTTGTCGCCATCCAGCGTGTAGAGCCGGGCGAGAAATCCGTCACCGGAGGCAGCGTTAAGATGCGCGACAACCGACCAGTACTCTTCCGGCTGGAAACGCTCGATCTCGGTTTCGCGCTCACAAACCAGCTTCAACGCAACCGATTGCACACGACCCGCAGAGCGCGCGCCCGGCAATTTGCGCCAAAGGACTGGCGACAGGTTGAAGCCCACTAGATAGTCCAGCGCGCGGCGCGCCAGATAGGCGTCCACCAACGGCGTGTCGATCTCGCGTGGATTGGCCATCGCATCGGTGACAGCTTTCTTGGTAATCGCGTTAAACACCACGCGGCTGACATGCTTGTCCTTGATCGCTTTCTTTTTGCCCAGTACCTCCAAGACGTGCCAGGAAATAGCCTCGCCCTCCCTGTCGGGGTCGGTCGCAAGGATCAATCCGTCTGAGTCTTTCAGCGCAGCGGCAATTTCATTCAGGCGCTTGTTGGAGGCGGTATCGACCTGCCATGTCATCGCAAAATCATCGTCCGGCAATACCGAGCCATCTTTTGGCGGCAAGTCACGCACATGGCCAAAGGATGCAAAAACCTGATAGTCTGACCCGAGATATTTATTGATGGTCTTAGCTTTCGCGGGTGATTCGACGACGACGACTTGCATAAAACGACCTTTATTGGTGGGAAACGATGCCCTGATAGCGGCAGAGACATGGCGGCTTGCATCGTCGCGGTCAAGTGTTGCCGGCCAAACTAGGCGAAATCACGCAGCTGCAAACCTTAAGGTTGCAATTTATTAAAATACAACCTAAAATAACAAACAGCCATTAACTGGCTCATGCCAAGTTTGGCAATTCGCAACTATCGGGCGGAAACCGATTAGGAGCTATCATGTCTGGTTTGAGCACATCACATGAGAACCGTATTGAGCGTTTGCGTTATATTCAAGCGCTTTTAGGCGAGTTACGCACCCTGTCTGAAGCAGAACGCTGCAACATGCTGACTTATATGATTGAGATGGCCTATGTAGAGGCATCTGACATCTTGCGCGGCCAGCGTCCCATGCGCATCAGCCCGGCGAACCATGAGCAATCAAACAAGCGAGACGCGGTTGCCTGAATGGCGTTCAATGCGCCCGTCAAGCGTTGCCTCCAGGATGATCAGCATCACCTGACCAGTCGATAAGCCCGTATGCTCAATAATGTCGTCAATTGCGCTGGGTGTCGGGCTTAGAAGCTGCATCACCCGCGCGCGGTCGCTGTCATCGGGCGGCAAAGCCATGGGTTCGTCGGTTTCCAACAGCAGGCCTTGGGATGGGTTGGTCGCTACAGCATTGCCTGCCATCGGGCCGAGGTCGTCCAGAATGTCTTGGGCGCAGGTCACCAAAGTGGCGCCATTGCGGATCAGCCGGTTGGTGCCCTGCGAACGCGGATCAAGCGGTGAACCCGGCACAGCAAAGACGGCGCGCCCCATCTCTGCTGCAAGCCGCGCCGAAATCAGCGAGCCGGACCGTGTTGCGGCTTCCACAACAACCAACCCCATTGAAAGGCCTGCAATAATGCGGTTGCGACGTGGAAAATCACGTGCGCGTGGCTCCCACCCCAATGGCATTTCGCTGATTGAGGCGCCCAAGCCGTCATTTTCTATGCGTGCCAGTAGGTCCAGATTTTCCGGCGGGTAGGGCTTGTCGATACCACCGGCGAGGCAGGCAATTGTCCCGGTTTCCAAAGCGGCTTCATGGCCTGCCCGGTCGATGCCACGCGCCAGACCTGAGACCACGCAGTGGCCGGCCGCGCCCAGCTCTGTCGCCAGATTGCGGGTCATCCGGATACCCGCCATTGATGCATTGCGCGAACCGACAATGGACACGCTGGGCTTTTTGAAAGCGTCCGGATTGCCCTTGATCGTCACCAGCGGCGGCGGCATGTCCGCGCTGCGCAATGTGGGCGGATAGGCTGCCTCGCCAATCCCCACCAAATAGCCACCCAAAGCATCAATGGCGGCAATTTCATCCTCTGCTTCCGCCTTTGTGGGCGTTTGCAGAAAACGCTTTTTGCCAGAACGGCCCACCAGTTCAGGAATGACCGCCAGTGCGTTGTCTGCCGAACCGCATTGATTAATCAAATCGCGAAACGTGGCGGGACCGACATTTTCAGTGCGTATCAGACGCAGCCATGCAACGCGCTGCGCGTCGCTCAAAGTGAAATAGGATTGGCTGGGGCCGCCCGCCATTAGGCTTTTTGGCCGATCTTGCCTTCAGTGCCTTTGCGCAACCGGGCGATGTTTTCGCGATGCTTCCAGAATATCAGCACCGTCAGAACGGCATAAAGTACACCGATGCGCGTTTCACCAATCGCAAACAGCGCAAGTGTCGCGGTGGTTGCGCCAATAAGCGCCGCCAGTGACGAGTAGCGCGTCACAAAAGCAATTGCCAACCAAACAACGGCAAACGGCAGCAGGATGTGCCATGAAAAACCAAGCGAAATCCCGGCAAATGTCGCAACGCCTTTCCCGCCCTTGAAGCCCAGCCAAACCGGATAAAGATGGCCAAGGAATGCGCCAAGCCCCGCGGCAATCGCCGGGTCGAGCCCGAATTGCCGAGCAATCATGACAGCGATCATGCCCTTGAGCGCATCCAGCAGCAGGGTGGCGGCAGCCAGTTTTTTGTTGCCGGTCCGCAACACATTGGTCGCGCCGATATTGCCCGAGCCGACTGCGCGAATATCGCCAAGCCCGGCAAGGCGTGTCAGCACCAGGCCGAATGGGATGGACCCGGCCAGATAGCCGCCCGCCAATGCGATCAAAATTGGAAACAGGTTTTCCATAGGGTTTTATGCCTTTCCGTCTGCACTATGCGCGATAGATGCTGCGCCCTGCAACGAAGGTCTCGACAATTTTGCCGCTCAGGCGCGCATTTTCAAACGCGGTATTGGTTGATAGCGAGTGCAGATCATCCACTTTAACCAGCCATGGCATTTCCAGGTCAGCGATGGCGAAGTCAGCAGCCGCACCTTTTTGCAATGTGCCAGCTGCCAATTGAAGCCGTTTGGCGGGTGCCGTTGACATGGCTTCAACAAGCCGGATCAACCCGAGAGAGCCGTCATGCACCAGCCGCATACCAACGCCAAACAGTGTTTCAAGACCAATCGCACCATTGGCGGCTTCGGCGAAGGGCAGGCGCTTCTTGTCAACATCCTGCGGGTTGTGGGCTGACACGATAATATCAATCGTGCCATCTTTGATAGCCTGCACCATGGCGAGCCGGTCATCATCATGGCGCAAGGGCGGGGATATCTTGAAGAATGTCCGGTACTCACCGATGTCGTTTTCGTTGAGCGACAAATGGTTTATCGTCACCGCCGCGCTAACATTGGCACCATCATCTTTGGCGCGCCGCACAGCCTCTGCTGAAAGCGATGTAGAGATTTTTTCGGCATGATATTGCGTGCCTGTCAGCCGGGCTAAACGAAGATCGCGTTCCAAGGGCAGCAATTCCGCTTCGCGCGGAATGCCCGGCAGACCCAGCCAAGCCGAAAACAGCCCTTCATTCATCACGCCGCCTTCAGCCAGCGACAGATCATTGGCATAATGGGAAAGCGTGATGTCAAAATCGCGCGCATAGGTCATCGCGCGCCGCATGACGCCTGAATGGGTGATGGTTTTGTTGGCTTCGCTTAACATCACCGCGCCCGCTGCGCGCAGCACGCCGATCTCGGTCATTTCTTCGCCGCCAAAGCCTTTGGTGATCGCCACCGATGGCAACACGCGGGTGAGGGCAGTCTCGCGCGCGGTGCGCAGCACAAATTCCACCAGCGCCACATCGTCGATCACCGGATTGGTATCGGGCATCATCACCATGGTGGTCACACCACCGGCGGCGGCGGCACGGCTGGCCGAGGCGATTGTCTCGCGGTTTTCACCGCCCGGCTCTCCAATATGCACACGCATATCCACAAGGCCAGGAATGATGGTCTTGCCAAGGCAGTCCACTGTTTCGGTGTCTGAACCAACCGACGCTGACGTGACTGCTGCGCCGCTGGCAACGATAACCCCGTCCTCAACAATCATGCCGCCAATTGTGTCGGTTCCGGTTGATGGATCAACGATGCGGGCATTGACCCATGCACGCCGACCATTGGCAGGGGCAAATCCATTCGGTGTGGCAAAGCTCATCGGGCCGCCTCCAGTGCAGGACGGCGCGGATCAAGCAGCGTCTCCATAATGGCCATCCGCACAGCGACACCCATTTCGACCTGCTCTTCAATGACACTTTGCGGACCGTCAGCAACATTGGACGCGATTTCCACACCCCGGTTCATCGGGCCGGGGTGCATGACCAATGCATCAGGCTTGGCATGCGCAAGCATGGCGGCATTTAGGCCGTAGTGCCGGAAATACTCCCGCACGGACGGCACAAAAGCACCCGCCATGCGTTCGCGTTGCAACCGCAGCATCATCACCACATCCGCATCTTTCAGCCCGTCCGACATACGGGTGAAAACCTCGACACCCATCTGCGCGATGGCTGTCGGCATCAGTGTCGTTGGGCCAACCACGCGGATTCGCGCGCCCATGGTTGCGAGCAAGATGATGTTTGAGCGTGCAACGCGGCTGTGCAGCACATCGCCGCAAATCGCCACCGTCAGCCCGCCAATCTCACCCTTGTGGCGCCGGATCGTCAGCGCATCCAAAAGCGCTTGCGTTGGGTGCTCATGCGCGCCGTCACCGGCATTGATGACCGAACATGCCACTTTTTGGGCAAGCAAGGCCGCTGCACCGGCGCTGGCATGGCGGATAACCAGAATATCGGGATGCATTGCATTCAGCGTCATGGCTGTATCGATCAGCGTCTCGCCTTTTTTGACCGATGACGAGGCGACCGACATGTTCATCAC